>SLLM01000186.1 GCA_007134055.1 Ectothiorhodospiraceae bacterium
GGCGGGTTTTCTTCTACTGCGCAAGCCGGGGTCGGCTAGACGGCAGTAACGTTGGCCGCGGCCATGCCCTTCGGCGTGGACTGGGTTTCGAACTCCACGCGCTGGCCTTCCGCAAGGCTCTTGAAACCGTTGCCGTTGATCGCTGAATGGTGGACGAACACATCCTTGGCACCGTCTTCCGGCGTAATGAATCCGAAGCCCTTGGCGTCGTCAAACCACTTCACAGTTCCCGTCATCATGATCGGTAATTCCTCTCGTAACTCTTCGGCGACTGCATGCCGCCGATATGCTTAGGGTGTTGCACGTGCGACTGAAGAACGAACGGGAGTAGACCACTGGGGAACAACTGCCGGAAGCATTCAAGCGATTCACACTGCACGGGTGACGATACGCGCGTTCGCGCCCGGTTACCAGCGTTTTTTCACGACCGACCGAATCCCTGTCCTGATCACCCAACCGGATAACACGAAGCCACATCCGGCCAGCCCCGGCTGCGCATCGTTTCGTAATGGTGCCAGAAATCGCGGTCGATGGCGCGCAGCCGCGCCGGCGTGTCTGCGTTGCGGTACCGGGTCAGGTGGCCGGGTCCGCCGTTGTAGGCGGCATACGTGGCCCGTACCAGATTGTCCAGCCCGCCCGCCTGCTCATGCTCCCCCCGGCGCAGCGCGTAGTCGACGAAATAGTACTCAAGGATGTCGATCCCCGCGTTCAGGTTGTAGGTGACGTCACCCGCGAGGCGGTCCAGGTCGTAGACACCCCGCCAGACCCGGGCATGAATCTGCATCATGCCAAGAGCACCCACCGAGGAAGTCAACACCCGCGGCGCACTGGTGGGCCCGGTGTACTGACGCCAGCATGATTCCTTCCAGGCGGTGGCCCGGACCAGCGGATCCAGCATGTGGCGGAATACCGCGGGCATACGGCTGTCACCCCCGTGCCGCAGGTGGATTTCCCGGTCCATCAATGCGGACACGAGACCCAGGTACTCATCCAGATTCGCCAGGCGAGGCACCTTGCCTTCCAGGCGGCTTGCCGGTGACGGAGGGCTGTCCCCCGCGTTGGCGGCAGGAAGGAGCCAGCCGAGCAGCGGCCCCTGCCGCGGCGCACGCCCTTCCTCGGCGGGTTGACCCGACAGGGGAAACAATGCCCGGATACGCGGATCCACTCCCAGGGGAAGAGGCGTGAAGCGGTCCGGTGCGGCGTCGGACAGGAGCATTCTGGCAAGCCGGCGCAGACCTTCCCGGGTAATCTCGACTCCGTAGCGGGGACCAAGTTCGTCCAGTGCCCGGATCGCATCACCACCGGCCAGGAATCCGGCGAAACGCAAACCGCTTGTGTCCATCGGGAGATCGGCATCATCCAGAAGCCGGAGGTGCGGCCGCAGCCGATCCCATGCTTCCACGAAGAGGCGGCGCACCGGGTCCGGCCCGGGGTCGTCGGCCGCCAGTGCTTCGGCGATCGCCCAGCGGGCATCCAGCAGCACTCCGGCCAGCTCCCGTCGTACCGCCTCGTTGCCGCTGGCCTCCGCGAGCGCCACGATAATGTGGGTGAGAAACCCGTCCAGCTCATCTTCCAGGCGCTGCCACTCCTCCAGCTCTCCCGGCGTCAGCGGGTCCACAGGCGATTCCCTCGTCACCGGGATCTGTTCGCCAGGGTCAAGTAACACGGTGACGCGCAAGCCCTCGTCCACGACGGTCGCTTCCCGCAGGCGACTGGGTGCCAAAGTTCCCACGGCCTCACGTCCAGGTCCCAGCAAGGCATCCAGGAGGTCGTCCAGCGCCTCCAGCGGCTGCCGCAGGTCAACACGGACCTCACCCACACGGGGCAGGATGACCGCCTCCGCCAGAACGCGACTCGCCCCTGTCAGAGCTGCTTCACTCCCATCCGCGCGAAGAATCGCGGCTTCTTCCGGCCGGAACCGGAGTTCCCTGCCGCTCTCGTGCACCTCCGGCAGTACCCGCACGCCGACACGGCCCTGCCAGCCCCCGAGGCTGACACACTGCCCCAGGACCCCGGCCGCAAGCTCCGCGTCGATCGAGAGTTCCACCATCAGTTCCCGATCGACAGAGGTAACCGCCGGGTCCGATATCCGGACACTGCCGCACTCGTCGTAAACGAGGACACGATCGGCCCCGGGGCCCAATTCCAGCGCCTCCCCGACCTGCAACGTCAGGTACCCGTGATCCACGGTCAACGGAACCTCGATCCAGTCCGCCCACGCCTCGGTCCAGGCAACGAGAAGCAGCAATGCACTACCAGCCACCAGGCGCATGACGTCCCCCGTTCGGTCGCGATCCTGCGAATCCTGTCGTCGACGCTGGTAGTATACTCGGCGCGTCGCATCCGCAGTGGCAATGCGGGGCCGGACCGCTTCGCCGGAAGGCCGGGCGGCGGCATGCATCGGCAGGCGCACGCATAACAACAGCCGTACTGGATTCATTCGCACATGACACACACAACATCCCCGGGAAGGGCGTTGACGGAAGGCATCCGTGCCATCGCTCCCATGCTGCCGGGCATCGTGCCGTTTGGCATGACGGCCGGAATTGCCGCCCTTGAGGCGGGCCTTGGTCCGGCGGTGGGAATTGCCATGTCCGTGATCATTTTCGCCGGCGCCGCCCAGCTCGTCGTCGCCCAGTTGCTGGGAGACGGCGCATTGCCCGTGATCGTGATACTCACGGCCCTGGTCATCAACCTGCGCATGGTCATGTACAGCGCATCCCTCGCTCCCTACCTGGGCACATTGCCGTTTTCCTGGAAGGCGGGCCTCGGCTACCTGCTTACCGATCAGTCCTATGCCCTGAGCATTACCCGATTCATGGCAAACCAGTACGCGGGAAGCCGCCACTGGTTCTTTCTGGGCGCCTCCGCACCAGTCTGGGTGGTCTGGCTGCTGGCAACCGTGCTCGGGGTCTGGCTGGGTTCGGCGATTCCAGCGGAATGGCAGGTCGGCTTTGCCCTTCCCCTGGTTTTCCTGGTACTGCTCGTGCCGGTGGTCCGGGACCGTCCCAGTGTCATAGCCGCCATGGTTGGCGGTGGCGTAGCGGTTGCGGCATACCAGGCGCCGTACCACCTGGGCCTCACCATAGGCGCGATTGCCGGAGTCGCCAGCGGCGTGGTTGCGGAAACGTTGCTGCGTTCCCGCCGGCGGGCTGGATCATGAGTTCCGCTGTGGTCTGGACGGTGATCGGGGTCATCGGCCTCATAACGTTCGCCCTGCGCCTCTCCGGCATACAGCTCCTTGGTGGCCGGGAACTGCCGCCGGCGCTGGAGCGGGTGTTACGCTACGTTCCCGCCGCGGTGCTGGCAGCCATCGTCGTGCCGGCACTGGTTCATGGCGGCACCAACCCGGGACTGCACTTCGAGAATCCGCGCCTGCTCGCCGGCATCCTCGCAGCCGTCGTGGCATGGACCACCCGCAGCGTACTTGCCACGCTTGGCGTCGGAATGGTCAGCCTTTGGTCGATCGAGTGGGCCCTGGCATCCTGAGCGAACGCCGGCGCGGCAGTTCCGAACGCCGTGGGATATGCCGGAATGCCCGATGTCGGGCCGGGAGGAATGCTCGTGAGTGACAGAGAACCCGTCGGTAACGGTACACCGGACATCCTTCCCTGCACGACCCGGGACCTGGATACCGCCAATGCGATCATCGCCGAGGGGGTCTCCGGCTGGAATCTGACAGAACGGGTCAAGCGTCTGTCGTTGCCGCTCTACCAGTACGACGCCGCCGATCTGAAGCATCTCACGATCGTCCTGGCCATCCGGAACGGGGTTCCCGCCGGTGTCGCCGCCTGGGAGCCCGCACCACCAGGGCAGATCCCGGACGGGGTTCACGCCTTGCTGCTTCACGGGCTCTATGTCCGTCGGGACATGCAGCGCCAGGGAATCGGTTCCGCGCTGCTCTGCGCCTGCCGTGCATCCGCCCGCGAACAGCGCCTCCAGGGTGCCCTGATCAAGGCCCAGGCTGATGCGGCCGGGTTCTTCGACGCCCGCGGACTGCAGCGCCTGCCAGTGCAACAATGGGATCGAGACTATGAGTTGCGTTACTGGCTGCCAGCCCGGGATCCGTCTCCCCGCGCAACCGGCAGATCGAGCGCCGGATCGCCCCACTCCGACCAGGAACCGTCATAAAGGTGGACCTGCCCTGCGCCCATGAGGGTCGCCGCCAGATACGGGATTGCAGCGGTAATTCCCGAGCCGCAGGTCGTGACCACGGGGCGGTGCAGGTCAACCCCATGGTTCAGGAACAGCCGGGACAGTTGCTCGCCGGGAAGCAGCGTTCCGGCGTCCGGGTCCAGGAATTCCGTAAAGGGTATGTTGATGCTGCCCGGTATGTGTCCCCCGGCCAGCCCCGCGCGCGGCTCCGGTTCCGCCCCCCTGAAGCGACCCGCGCTGCGGGCATCCACGATCTGCACACGTGGGTCACCGATATCCGACAGCAGTGCGCTTCGCTGCCGGACCAGTCCCGGATTGGCCCGGGCGCGGAATGCACGGGGCTCAACGGTTACCTCTCCCTGCTCCAGTGGCCGACCCTCCCGGCGCCACTTGGGGAGCCCGCCGTCCAGGATCGCGACGTCGTCATGCCCGAACACGCGGAACATCCACCATACCCGGGCCGCGGAGAACAGCCCCCTGGCGTCGTAGACCACGACGGTGGTGTCGTTGTCGATGCCGAGCGAACCTGCGGCCTCGGCGAACCGGGCCTCCGTCGGCAGCATGTGGGGCAGAGCGCTGTCCGGATCGGACACCGCGTCGATATCGAAGAACACGGCGCCGGGCAGGTGGGCTTCCAGGTAGGACTGCCAACCATCACCCGCCTCGCCCGGCAGAAACCAGGTCGCATCGACGATCCGCAGCCCCGGGGCCTCCAGGGAGTCTGCCAGCCACCCCGTGGTGACTAGCGGAGATTCGCTCCGAATTTGCACGTCGGCCGCCCTCCTCTACCTGGGACATGGAAGTCCACGCATGCCTGATCCGATCTGCGTCACCGCCCCTCTCAGGCGGGTTCCGGTTCGCCCTGCTCAACCCGGTTCCGCCCCATGGCCTTGGCCCGATAGGCGCCGTAGTCGGCCTTCGCAACGAGACTTGCAGCCGTGAGCCGGGGGCCACCCCCGACCGCATACCCGACGCTGACCGACAAGACGTCGGAGGCCGCATCCGCCGCCTGCCGGATGCCTTCCGCCTCCACCGAGTGGCGCACCCGTTCGGCGATCCAGCGGGCGGAGGCGTCATCCGTCTCCGGCAGGATGAAGGCGAACTCCTCGCCCCCATACCGGCAGACCAGGTCCGCCGGTCGGTTGACGGATTCCTCCAGCACCCGGGCAATCCGCTGCAGGGCGTCGTCGCCGGCAAGATGCCCGTAGGCATCATTGAACAACTTGAAGTCATCCACATCCACCATGAGCAGGGCCAGGCGCGAATGCGTCCTGTGGGACCTGCGCACCTCTCGCTCCAGCGTGGCATCGAACAGGCGCCGGTTGGCGAGTCCGGTGAGTGGATCCCGCAGCGCCTGCATCTTGAGGCTGGTTATCTCCCGGGTACGCGCGGAGACGTCGTGGAAAACCGCGACGACCCCTTCGAGCGGATAACGCTTGCGCAGCGGCGTTACTGTCATCGATACCGTGATCATGTCGCCGCTACGGGTGCGAAAACCCTCGTTCTCGCTGCGATAGATGCCCTTGATGCGGGTGGCCTGTCGGATCGGGCTGGTTTCCGGCCTGATGGCCTTGCCGTCGCTGAGCTGGTGGAACACGCGGTAGCAGTTCGCGCCGAGCAGTTCGGACCGGGAATAGCCGAGAATGTCGCAGGCTGCCTGGTTGACGTAGCGGATGCGCCCATCGTCTCCGGCGACGTATACCCCTTCACCGACGCTTTCGGTAACCGCCGCCAGCTTGTCCCGCAACGCGCTGACACCGCGCCGCGAGCGCCACAGGAGCAGTCCGACGCTCGCCAGGCCACCACTCAACAACCACATGGCGCCGCCGAACCAGAGGTAGTGGTTCCGCAGCCCGGCGAGCATCGAGGCGTCACTCTCTGCCACGGCGTAGCCGATCGGTTCACCGCCGATGTCGCGGATGGGCAACATCACCACGGCGACGGATTCCCCGCGCCAGTCCCTGATCACCGCGGCGGCAGAATCGCCGGTGGGTAGGGCGCTCTTGACGGCGTCGCGCAGTTCCTGGGACTGCTCGACCCAGTGTGCGAGGCGGGAACCCGGGCTATTGAGTTGCAAGGGTTCATAGAGGTTCGAATGAAGCCCGGTCGAACGATAGATCACACCGAGACCTTCACCGTTGTCCTCGGGGACCACGTCCCCGAGGAGCACCATGTGGTAGAGCAGCGCGTCCCCGCCCACGCCCCGCAGGAACGCCATCAGGTCGCCTACCGCCAGTTCCGCCTCCACGCCCCCTACCAGTTCCCCGTTGTCCCGTATCGGGAGTATCCGCCGGTAGGCGGGGCCGGAGCGGCCCATCTCGAACCCCTGAGCACCGTGCCGGCCCGACAGGGCCTGAACGAGCCCGGGCCGGGGTTCCGATGCCGCCAATCTGGCATCGCCCGCAGCGCCGAAACGGATCACCAAGCGGTAGTCCGGGCTGACCACGTTGAGGGAGGCGCGACAGCAGGTACGCAGGCTGCGATGCGCGTCCATCCCGGCCGCAACAACCGCCTCCCTGTCCCAGTCGCCATCAAAGCCCTCGGGCGAACGGGCGATGCCGGCGAGCACCTGCCGGAAGCCGTCCCGGCCCAACAGGTCGCTGAATGCCTGGTTGGTGACGGTGCGGAATATCGCCTCCGTGCTGCGCAGGGCTGCCTCGACCTGGAGCAGTTCCTTGTCCAGATGACTGCGAACGTCGTGTTCGTAGGCGAAACGGAACGCTGCGAACAGCAGCCCCGCCAGGACAAGCCAGATCAGCGCTATCCGCACGGTCACAGACTTCATGCAGCACCAGACATGCGACTTCCCATCACTGCTCCCGCCCCGCTCCATGGCCGTATGGGCATACCTGATCTCCGTGAGCATCTCTGGTCAGGGATGGCGACGCTTCCCGACGGGCCCTGCCCGAGGCACGGCACGGAAAACCTCGATGTCGGCGAAGAACCGCACGGCGGCACTGTCACGGAAGGTCAATCGTATGACATCACCTGTTGCCCGTCATCACAAGCATTCGCTTCGGCATGCGGCGTACACGACGAGGCGCCCTTCCCACGCGACCGCCGTGCCCGTGCGGCAACCGGGATATGCGTGCGCTGATGGCAGACTCAGTAATGCGGCGGCGATCCCTCTTCTTCCTCTCCGGGTCTACCCTCACGCAGACGGCGAACCTGTTCGAGCAATTCTTCACAAACGTTTTCCAGCGAATCCAGCCGGGACTGTTGGCGGTACAGTGCATCGCCAAGGTGACCGATTGCATATTCCTGGTGGGCCACCTTCTCCTCCAGGAGGGTAATGCGCGCTTCTTCGTCCGGGATCACGATCTGCCTCCGCCAGTAATACCCTGCCATGGTACCGGCTGTCGATCACCGGCACAGCCCGAAAGGTTGCCGGGACATCGCAATGCTTCCCGAGGCCCGGGTAACGTATACTGGCTCGAAGCGTTGCGCATCGCGGTGCGGCTTCTGGACCAACCTTGCAGGAAATGTTCATGCCCTGGTACCGGGTGATCATGTGCGGTCAGAACTATCTGGTGAACTTCACGGGAGAACCGGAAATACTCGGCTTTCACGTCACCCATTACGTCAAGTCTCCCGACGAGGAAATGGCGCAACGAATCGCCACGATCAGGACACGCCAGGACAGGCACCTGCACGAGTCCCTGCTGAATACGCCGGACAACCCTTCGCGACTTTCCTGCGCGAGCGTCCGCAAGGTGTGGTGGAGGCGTGGGCGCGACGACGGCCGATATCATTTCTGGGAAATGGGTCCGGCTGCCGATGAGGGTGCCAGTGGCAGTTATGGATAGCACGCATCACCAGGTCTCACCATCCTGCAGTCGCGCCGCCACGGTGCGGATCAGGTGGCCGGCGATGCTCAGCCGGCCGGGTATGGCCGGCAGGTCCTCCGGACTGAACCACCCTGCATCCACGACTTCCTCTCCGTCCACCCGGATCTCACCTGCAGCGTGATCGGCAACATAGGCAACCATCAGGGAGTGCGGAAACGGCCAGGACTGGGAGGCGAAATAACGCAGATTGCCCACTTCAAGCCCAACCTCCTCGCGGACTTCACGGTGGACACAGGCTTCCAGCGTTTCGCCTGGTTCGACAAAACCGGCAAGCGCACTGTACATCCCATCGGGAAACCGTGGTGAGCGTGCCAGCAGGATCCGCCTCTCCCGAACCACCAGCGCCATCATTGCCGGCGTAAGTCGAGGGTACTGGGCCATCCCGCAATCGATGCATATCCGCGCCCGCTGCACCGCGTCACGTCGTGTCGGCGCTCCGCAGGCACCACAGAAGCGGTGGGTCCGGTCCCACTGGAGAATCTGGTAGGCGCGACCGCCAAGCAGGAACAGGTCACCGTCCAGACGTCCGTACAGCTCACGAAGATCAAGCCCGACAATACCGTCCGGAAGCTGCGCTTGCGCCTGGGTATCGATAGCGAAGCATGGCTGGCCCGCGAGTTCCCCGAGGAAATGCGCTTGCGTACCGGTCGCGGTCAGGCGGGGAATCCGCCGTCGCGGCAGCGCGACACGATTGCTCCCTTGATCCCTCACCAGCAGGCGACGACCCGCGAACATGTACCAGTATCCGGGACCATCCTCGGGCCCGGTTACGCCAGGGCGGAACTGTGCCTCGAAATGAAACGGGTTTCGAATCACCGTTCGCTCCTGGGTCCACACCATACGGTCAGCAGATCCGCAGTTCATGTGCCTGGCGCCAAGGCGTCTTGTGGACCCCCTGCTGCTGCAGTCTCCACCCGGCCGCGGCAATTCTACCTGCAAGTGGAGATGCCTTGCTAACCTTTCAGGAAGTATTGTCTGTACGGATGATGCCGTGCCCCCCGCCGCGGCAAAAGGGATCCGGCTACAGGATCATGACCTCCCGCAAACCCACGTAGAGAAGGCGTGCCGCCAGAAGCAACAACAGGAGTGTGAGCAACCGCTGAAACACCTGCTCGCGCATTCGCTCCAGCACGTGTCCACCAAGCCAGGTCCCGAGCAACCCCACCCCGATCATCGCCGCCAGGAATCCCGCATAAGGCGCATAGACGAAGCCCGCCAGCCCGAAGACCGCGATCTTCAACCCGTGCTGCACGACCATGCAGGCCGCGAACGTACGCACATGGGCCCGGCGATCGAGGCGCAGCGCCCGGATGAGGGTGGCAACCAGCGGGCCAGTCGCACCGACGAACAGCGTCAGGGCCCCGGTAATCGCACCCCCTGCTGCGATCCGGCCACGGGACATGGCGCTAATCGCCGGCAGACGGCCCAGGCATGTCCAGGCGATAAACGTGCCGAGTGCAACTTCCAGCCATCCGGGAGGCAATTCCCGCAAAACCTGCGCCCCGAGTACCGTTCCTCCGATGCAACCCGCACCGAATGCCGCGAGCACCGGGAACTGCACTCTTCGCCAGCCCAGTACGGCTCTGCCGGCATTGGATCCGAGCTGAATTACCCCGTGCAGTGGTATGACCGCAACAACCGGAAGGAACAGCGTCATGATCGCGAGCAGCAGCACCCCGCCCCCCAGGCCCAGGGCCGTACTGATGAAGGCGGTGCCGACACTCGAGGCAAGCAGGATGCAGACAGACCAGACGGAGAGCCCCGGAGGCACGAACAATGCAACGAAATCTATGGAACACCCCCGGCATGTGATCGCCGTCTGACTATGGCCGCGCGCAACCGGATGCGGCCCGGCCCCCGGTGACTCATGGTACTATCGACACGGCGTTGTGCGCCCTCCCCGCGCGAATGCTGCTCGCAGGTGCGTGCCGTTTCACGGCCTGGCACCCAATCGAGTACCCGTGCCGGTACCGGCATCGTGCGCCATGATGCTCCACGGCAGCGACACAGGTAGTACCATACGCACCCAGCCCGACCACGCCCCGCAAACCAATGATCGGAGGGATGATGCCCGATTCGCAAGGCATCCGTAACATGGCCCTGTTCTGTGACTTCGAGAACATCGCGCTCGGGGTTCGCGACGCCCGCTACGCCAAGTTCGATATCAGCCGGGTGCTGGAACGCCTGCTGCTCAAGGGCAACATTGTCGTGAAGAAGGCGTATTGCGACTGGGATCGATACAAGGACTTCAAAACGGACATGCACGACGCTTCATTCGAAATGATCGAAATCCCCCACGTGCGCCAGTCCGGCAAGAATTCCGCCGACATCCGGATGGTGGTGGATGCTCTGGATCTCTGTTACACGAAATCCCACGTGGACACCTTCGTGATCATAAGCGGGGACTCCGATTTTTCCCCGCTTGTCAGTAAACTCCGGGAAAACAACCGGGTCGTGATCGGGGTCGGGGTAAAGAACTCGACCTCCGACCTCCTGATCGCCAACTGCGACGAGTTCATATTCTACGATGACCTGGTGCGCGCCGAAGAACGCAAGGCCAAGACCACCAGGAAAAGGTCGACCAGAAAACCGGCGACCCAGGATCAGAAAAAGATCGGCAACGATGCGGACCTGGAAGCCGAAGCAATCGAACTGTTGCAGGAAACGGTGGCCGCGCTGTTCGAGGAACGCGGCGGGGATGACAAGATCTGGGGGTCGATGGTGAAACAGGCCATCAAGCGCCGCAAGCCAAGTTTCTCCGAATCCTACTACGGCTACCGATCCTTCAGTGCGCTACTGGAAGAGGCGGCCAGGCGCGAGATTCTCACGCTTGAGCGGGACGAAAAATCGGGCGGATACATCATCCTCGGTTACTGACCGGCGCAGCCGATAGCAGTCATCCGGGACCGCTGCCACCCGGATACCGCCAGACAGGGGCGCGGGTATTCAAGCGGAGGCACCCCTGGCCGGCGATTGCCGCTGGCAGGGGGTTGCGCAGCATATTGCCTTCCTTCGTCAAGGGAGATTCGAGGATGAGTCAGCGCCCGCGGCAACTGCCACTGGTCGACGGCATCACCATCTTCTTCCTGGTTCTGGCGGCCGGCTCCGGAACGCTCCTGTTCGTCCTGCACGGAGCGGGACACTTTCGCGACGCGCTCAACGGCGCATTGCTGCTGCTGATCGCCATTATCCCGATCGTCGTGATGGCGGTGCTCATGGGTGCCTACGTCCAGTCCCTGGTCCCCGCTTCCCTGGCACGCCGCTGGGTCGGCGAGGACAGCGGTTTCCGCGGCCTAGTGCTCGCAACCATTGCCGGAGCCATCACGCCCGGGGGGCCGTTCGCGGCTTTCCCCCTGGTCGTGGGGATGTATCATGCCGGTGCCTCCCTCCCGGTTTGCATCACCTACCTGACCTCATGGGGCGTAATCGGCCTGCAACGAGTGCTGGTCTGGGAGATCGCCTTCTTCGGCCTGGACTTCGTCCTCATCCGCCTGGCGGTATCCCTGCCCCTGCCCATCCTTGCAGGCATGTTCACCGCCGCGTTCCTGACACCGCGAAGGGCCCGGAAATGCTGATCGCCTATGTGTCGGTGGGGTTGATGCTGGTGCTGGTGGCATTGGCCGCCGGGCGGCGTGACGTTTCCCACAAGGCGATAGCCACCAGCGGCTGGCGCCAGCTCAGACCGTTGCTGATCCGCCTGCCGGCAGCGCTCCTCGCAGGCGGTTTCCTGGCAGCCCTGATCCCGGAGGGTTGGGTGCTGTTCGTGTTGGGCGACGCCTCGGGGCTACGCGGAGTCCTGCTGGCATCGTTGCTTGGCGCGTTCTTCCCCGGTGGCCCCGTGGTCGCCTTTCCCCTGGCGCTGGTGCTGTTCTCGGCCGGAGTCGGCACAGCCCAGATGGTGGCACTGATCACCGCCTGGTCCGTACTCGCCTTTCATCGGGTACTGGCATTCGAGATCCCGATGATTGGCTGGGATTTCGTGTGGCGACGTCTTCTGGCCAGCCTGTTGCTCGCACCGGTTGCCGGTCTGCTCGCCCTGTGGTGGCAGCACGGCGTTGCCTGATACCGGCTGCTGTCAGGTGCGGCGGCATGGTCAGCGGGAATAGGCCTCGATGCGACGTGTGAATTCGGCAATGAAATCCTGCAGCTGCTTCTCGTCATACGGACGCAAACCACTGATGATAAGCCGTTTTTCCCCGCTTCCAACTTGCTCGCCATCGACATCGATCCGGAAGCGCAGGACCGCCTCGCCGCGGCGACCCTGCACCTCCAGCGATGAATCGGCCAGTGCCATGTCCATACCGTCGATGCGGGTCGTCTCCAGTTCGAAACCCATGCTGTCATAGACCACCAGGGGTCGTTGCGGGTTGAACATGACGCCGTGCTCCGCCATGAGCGGCTTCAGGAAATGGGGAAAGTTGCGCCCGGAAAACGCCACGTAGCAGCGGATGAAGCGTTCCAGCACGGCTTGCTCGTCGACAGACTCATCGCGGCGGTCCACCTGCAGGTAGACCTTCCCGGATGCGTCGGTAATGTCGATTCTCCCCTCCGACCCCTCGGGCAGGCACAATGACACGTCCTCGCCAACCATGCCCCGGAAGCTGAAATGCATCCGTCGGAACAATCCGTACCGGGACACTACGATGGCGAAAAGCAGATCGCCGGGAACGCAGAACCTCCGGGAGTCCACGTCATGGATCGGATTCCAGTCGCCGGCAACCTCCTTGGCAAAGCGACTGGCCTGCGACGGGCTGACGTGTATGAGCCCACCGCTCTCGGTGTAGAACTGATCCGGAAATCGCTCCATCCAGAATGAACTCCCCTGTTTCCGCACGCACCATCCGTCGCTCCGGACACATGCCTGGAAGGCACTGCCCATGCCCCCGCGCTGCGCGGTAGACCAGGCAACCGGCCGGGGCCACATCCCGACGTCCCTGCCGCAAGAGCCGGCTCGCCCGGTTCCGTCCATGGGACATCGGCGGCTCCGGCACCCAGTCTACGCCATGGCGCTCGTGATCCGTGAATCAGGGTCGCGAATCCTGCTTCCGCGGTGCAATCGATTCGCAGGACGGATACGCTAGGATATCGGAGGGGCATCGCGACGCCGGCGAGAGCCTCCATAGCCATTGAACGTGTTCGGGAGGACCGAAATGAAGCCAAGCCGCAGCATCAGCGCACTGGCCACTTCACTGATCCCCGGGCTTCTGCTGTCCGTCAGCGTTGCGTCTGCCGAGGAAGTCATCGAAACAGGGGTGGCGTCGGAGTACGAAAGCTTCGACCTCATTCAGGTGGTTGACGACATTTCCCACGGGTGGGCGGTGGCCTTCCTGTCGGACGGCAGCAAGCTGGTCACCGAGCGTGGAGGCGCTCTGCTCCGGATCCGGGAGCAGGAGAGACAAACCCTTGCAGGTCTGCCCGAGATCCAGGTGCACAACCAGGGCGGGCTACTGGACGTGGTCCCGCACCCGGACCATGCAGACAACGGCTGGATTTACTTCACCTATTCGAGCGGGGATGCCGACGCCACCGTGCCTGCACTCGCGCGGGCCCGTATCGATGGCGACTCCCTGGTGGACCTGGAAGTGCTGTTCGAGTCCAATACTGCCACCAGCCCCGGTCGTCATTACGGTTCCCGCATTCTGTTCCTGGAAGACGGCACGCTACTGATGACCATCGGCGACCGGGGTGCAGAACCGCCCAGGGCGCAGGATCCCATGGACCATTCCGGCAGCGTCGTCCGCCTGCACAAGGACGGATCCATACCATCGGACAACCCGTTCGTGGATACGGACGGCTACGCGCCGGAGATTTACAGCTACGGCCACCGGAACATCCAGGGCATCGTCCAGCATCCCGAAACCGGGGAGATCTGGGTGACCGAACACGGTCCCCGGGGCGGTGACGAACTGAACCGGATCGAACCGGGGGAGAACTACGGCTGGCCCACGGCAACCCTGGGCCGGGACTATCGCACCGAGGACACCTTCCCCGACGCCGAGGCACGTCGCAGGGAAGGGATGATCGATCCGGCGTTCGAGTTCCTGCCCACCCTCGCTCCCTCCGGGCTGGCCGTGGTGCGGGATTCCGGGTTCGGTCACTGGGAGGGCAACCTGCTGGCAGGCGGCCTGCGCGCCGAGCGCATCCTGCGGCTGACGATCGAAGACGGTGAGGTGGTCCACGCCGAGGAGCTGCTGCGCGACATGGTTGGCCGGATTCGTGACGTGCGGCAGGGTCCCGATGGACACATCTACGTCCTCAACGACGCAGCCGACGGCGCCCTGTATCGTCTGGAGCCGGTACAGTGAAAGACGACTCCGGCATGGAGGCCCGGGTGGCTGCAGCGTACCAGGCGACCGAAGGCTCCGCCCTGACGGTCGACCGGGATTTCTACCAAAGGATTGCGGCGGACAGCGCGCGAACGTTGCTCTGCCGATTTGTCATCCCGATTCGCAGCGGTGCGGCCTGGGTGGTCCCCGCCGGCCAGGTTTTTCGCATCATTGCCGTGGAGGGGCCGCAGGTTGGAGATCTTAACCTGTGGAATCTGCACAATCCGCGAGAGCGGTTCTGGGCTTCCCGCACCCGACAACTGCAGCGCGCACACGTCAGCGTGCATGACCGTCTCTGGTCCACCCTGCCGTATCTGCGCCCCATGGCCACGATCACGGCCGACTCCCTGGAAGACTATGGCACCGACCACGAGGGGGGACGTGTTCACGACCTGCTGGGCACCCGTTGCGACCCGTACGTCAATCGACTGCTGACGGGAGAGGACTTCGATTTTCATTGCCATTCGAACCTCGTGCGCGCCGTCCTGCCGTACGGGCTTGATGAGCGGGACGTGCATGACGTACTCAATGTGTTCCAGTGCACGGGCCTGAACGCGGACGATCAGTACTTCATGAAACGCTGCCCCGCCAAGACCGGGGATTACCTGGAGTTCTTCGCGGAAGTGGACCTCTTGTGCGCCCTGTCCACATGCCCGGGCGGGGACCTGTCCATTCCACTCTGGGGGCCCGACGCCACCGATCCTCTCCCGGTCTGCCGGCCACTGGGCGTCGAGGTCTACCAGCCCGCCCCGGCTCTCCTTGCAACGTGGGAGCCTCCCGCGTCTCCCGCGTACCGCGGCCGGCACGGCCTGCGTCCGCCGGACGTGGACTGGAGCGCACGCCAGCGGGAGATGAAACCGCCACAGGGGTGATTCCGCGCTGCTTCCTGGCGATCCCGGAGTGCGTATCGGCGAGGCTGCCCGGGCAGCGCACCCACGTTCACCAAGGTTTCCCTGTCTGCGGCATCAGATGCTTTGTGAATGGGGTATCAGTAGTACCGAGGCGGGCGCCCGGTGACAGATCCGTTCCGCCGTACGTCCCAGTAGCAGGCCGGTGATCGGATTGTGGCCCCGTTTACCCAGGACGATCAGGTCACTGCCTTCGCATTGTGCAATGCGCCGGATCTCGGTCGCCGGATCACCGGTGGCAATCTCCGTTCGCAGGACCGGACACCCCGCCTTCAGCGCCTCCAGGTGGGCTTCCATTTGCCCGCCCCGGTCGTCCTGGTTCGCTCCCAGCCAGCGTCTCGGCCGGACCCAGACCGCCAGGCCTGCGCCGAATCGGGTGGCCAGATCGACGGCGACACCCTCTGCTCCCGCCACGGCAGGCGAGCCGTCCGTAGCCAGGAGTACACCGCCCCCGGTACGGCCGGGTTCGTCCCCAACGACCGTCTCCAGCCAGGTGGCCCGGCCCGCGATACGGGCCAGTTCGAGCACCGCACTACCCATCACCAGATCATGCAAGGGTCCCCGGGGACGTGACACCGCCACCAGGAAACCCGCACCCGATTCCTCCATCGCCAGGTCCAGCTCCAGCACCGGCTCACCGACTCGGACGTCGCCGTCGACAATGAATCCGTAATCCCTCGCGAACGCCATGGCATCCTCCAGCAAGGCCCGGCGTTCCTCCCGGTAGGTGCGTTCCGCAGCTACCGGAAACCCCGGGCTTGCAACATGCACCAGGGTAAGGCGCTCGGTGCCCAGGGCGTACAGGCGGGGAATACGGGCGCGCAGGTACGTCCAATCTTCCGCAAGATCCACCGCCACCAGGGCGTGCTGCAGCATGGCCAGGAATCCTCCGTCGACGATTTGCACTACAGTATGGCTGGTGTCGACGCCTCCCGCCTCCCGAACCGGATCAGTGACGCACCTTCGGCCGCCGCGCGTGCTCGGCAGCGGCTTGCCCGGGGTGGAAAACTACGCAGCCACACCCGCAGACGTTCCGTGACCGCATGGAATAGCGGCGAGCGCCGGGCAGGGCCTGTATCATCGGGAAACAGGCACAGGCGATTCGGGAGACCTGATTCATGGCAGACGTGCGCAATCGGCGCGGCCATCTGCTGGTAGCCGACGCGATCAAGCTGTTTCACGCTGCCTTCGTGGTATTTGCCATCTTCGGAGCACTGTGTCTCTGGTGGACGCCGGCCCTGCTGTGGTTTCACATTCCCGTGGTCGTATGGGCAGGGGGCATCAACCTGCTCGGCTGGACTTGTCCGCTCACTCCACTGGAGAACCGCTTTCGGATGAGTGCCGGCCAGTCGGGCTACGAGGGAGGCTTCATTCAGCACTATCTCGAGCGGGCCGGCCTGTCCGGGATGGATCGACGCACACTGGAGACCCGCGTGGGCTGGACTATTCTCGCCTGGAACGGCCTCCTGTACGTCCTTTGGGGATGGACTGCCGGCCCCTGATATCCGTGCCGTACGGTGCGGAAATCAGGGGCCGGTCTCAATGCAGCAATGTCGGCGTCGTTCCGAAAGCATGGGAGCTTCCGTTACCAACCTTGCGGAAGGAATGCCCTACCAACACGAGCCTGCAACCAGGTCAGCGCTTCCCTAGCGTACTACCGTGACCGGGCAGCTGGCGTGATGGACCAGTCTCTGGCTCACGCTGCCAAGCAGCAAACCACGGAAACGGGACATGCCCCGGCTACCGACGACAATCAACGGGGCCTTCGCGGCTTCGGCGTGCTCGATTACGGCATCCGCCGGTTCTCCCGCGAGCAACACCTCCTTCACCGATACGTCCCCGCCTCCAAGCGCACCCCGCGCGTACTCGAACACCCGGCGGGAGGAATCCTCGCGAAGCTCCGCAAAGGCGTCTTCGGAGAGGTACTTGATCTGGTTCTCCGTGGCAGCCTCCCCCGGTGGGCCGAACATTTCTATGGCGTTGCGGGGAAACGCGTAGAGAAACTCGAGGGGCACACCCAGGGCCGAGGCCACGGTTTCGGCAACCCGTACAGCCTTGCGCGAACCCTCGGAGCCATCTACCGGCACCAGCACCACACCTATCTCCGCGTTGGACATGATCAATCCCCTTTCTGTTTGCTCGTCGCAATCACATTCGATTGCACTGTCGCTCAGTGTAGGCGTGCCGTTCTGTGCTGTCTTGACCCAGATCACGCCTGCCCGTCAGTGCATGGCACCCCCGGCGCTGGCTTCGTCGGGCTGGCGCCGTGTCTCTGACAGGGAAATCATGACGCCACCACAGACGATGACCGCGATCCCCAGCCACGTCCACGGATCCGGGAAGTCGCTGAACACGATATAGCCCACCAGCGAAGCACTGATGATCTCGGCGTATCCGACCGGTGCGACGACCGGCGCTGCGGCACGCTCGAAGGACTTGATCACCAGGAAGTGCCCGGCCGCCCCGAGGAGCCCCATGAGCACCATCCATCCCCAGGCCGCGGCGGACGGTGCCACCCATACACCCGGCATGACGGCAGAAAGCGCCACAACGCCGACCACCGCGGTATACGCAAGGGTCACCGCCGGGCGAGTGCTCCCCGACAGGAGCCGGGTCGTGAGCAGGTAGCAGCCGTGCAGGACACCCGCCATCAGGGCCAGCATGGAAGACCACTGAAACACCCCGAATCCCGGGCGAACCACCACCAGCGCGCCAATGAAACCCACGACCACGGCAGCCCAGCGCCAGGCATCGATCCGCTCCCGCAGTACCAATGGAGACAGCACCGTACAGACCATCGGCGAAATAAACAGCAATGCCAGCGCATCAGCGATTGGCATGTACCGGATGGCGCCGAAAAAGCACACGGTGGCGAGCAGGAGGAAGGTTCCGCGGATCAGTTGCAGCAGCGGGTGGCGTGGCCAGAGATCGGCGGGGCGATACCAGATCAGGAGAAGTGGCAACAGCCAGAGCAGGTGAAACGTGAACCGGGCCCAGACCACCTGAAGCACGGGGAAATCCGCCACCAGGTACTTGGCCACGGCGTCCATCAGCGGCAGGACACTGACGCCGGCGGCCATGAGCCCTACTCCTGTGAGCGGCCGATCCGACGGGCGCAGGGCGTGATCCCGCCCGGCGTTCCCTGTACTGCAAGCCTTCATGACATATCCCGTTTGGTCCAAATAGTTCAGACGTCCCCGTGCCGGCCTCCTGACGGGCCTGCGCATGCACACTCCCCAGGGGATCCGTGACGGAGGGTGATTCGCGGGAGGCGGGACGAGTATACTCGAAGACACGTGAAACCTGGCACCACATCGGGATGGGCGATGCGACTGGTACTGGCTCTCACACTGGCAATGGTGGCTTCGGGCGGTTACGCCACCACGGTATGCCAGTGGACCGACCCTTCCGGCCAGGTGCATTTCACCGATGAGCCACCTCCCGCTGGGGTGGAGGCGCAACGCCTGCGACTACAGGGACAGCAATCCAGCCGTTCCGCGGCGCCGTCCGAGCGCGTGCGGGAGATCCGGTGCCGGGACTTCCGGGGCGCGCTGGAGCAGTTGCAGACTGCAGAAGGAGTCGATCCGAGCGACGCCCGCTGGCTGGAAGCGAAGGAACTGGCGCGGGCCC
>SLLM01000198.1 GCA_007134055.1 Ectothiorhodospiraceae bacterium
CAGAATTCCCGTTTGTTATAACGCAATGCGTGGTCGAACACGACTCCCTTCAAGCCCTTGGACCCTGTACGGCCTGCATGAAAATGTTGCGCAGATCCGCCGCGGTAACGGGAACTGGGTTGGTTGCGGCTGGGGGGTCGATTTCGCCCAGGCGACCGATGTCGTCGGCGTGGGTGATGTCGACTCCGATGTCGGCCAGGGTCGAAGGGATCCCGAAGTGTTGGAGGAAGTCGATGACCCACTCGTACACAGCCTCGAAGTCCTCTCCCTGCACACCGAGGACACGAGCCAGTGGCTGCATGCGGTCGGCGATGGCGGTGCGATTGAATTGCATCACGTATGGCAGGACTATGGCGTTGGTCAATCCGTGATGGGTGTGGTGGATGGCACCGACCGGATGGGAAATTGCGTGGACTGCGCCCAGACCTTTCTGAAAGGCTGTGGCGCCCATGCTCGCGGCGACCAGCATGTCCGTGCGAGCCTCAAGATCATCTCCGTTTGCGTAGGCACGTGGTAGTGCTTCGGCGATCAGGCGCATGCCTTCGAGGGCAATCCCGTCAGCCATTGGATGATAGCCGGGGGCACACCAAGCCTCGAAGCAGTGGCTGAAGGCATCGAGGCCGGTAGCGGCGGTCAGATCTGCCGGCAGGCTGCGGGTGACTTCCGGATCAAGAATCACCACAGCTGGCAGCATGTGCGGGTGAAAGATGATCAGCTTGCGGTGGTCCTGCTCACGTGTAATCACCGAGGCACGCCCTACCTCGGAACCCGTGCCTGCGGTAGTCGGCACGGCGATGACTGGAAGGATTGCATCAGCGACAGCGCGCTTCCAGTTGTCACCGACATCTTCGAAATCCCACAGCGGTCGCTCCTGGTCTACCATCAGTGCAATGGCCTTGGCGGTGTCCAGGGCGCTACCACCGCCGAAGCCGATAACGCCGTCGTGCTGACCGTTTTTGCAGGCCTTGACGCCCGCATCGACATCAGCACCGGTTGGGTTGCCGTGGACGTCGGCGAAGATCTCTACCGCCAGTCCTGCCGCGCGGAGTTCGGCTACTCGGTCGATCGTCATTGGCAGGTCGCACAAACCCGGATCGGTGACAAAGAGGGGGCGGCGCAGGCCGAGTTCCCGGCAGAGCGCGGCCAGTTCACTACTGCGCCCCGAACCCACGAGCAGGCGGGTGGGGAAGCTCCAGTTGGCAGTCAGGGTCGTAGAGTCGGACGAGCTCATGGATCAATCACTCCCGTCGGGTTGCATGATCAGGTGGCGATGCGCAGATGGAAGCTCTTTGGTCGTGTCAGGTGTTCATAGCCGAGTGCCGAGAGCGTACAGCCACGCCCCGTACGGCCCACCCCAGTCCAGGCGAGAGCCGGGTCAAGGTAATCGCACCGATTCATGAATACGGTACCGGTCTCGAGCCGGTCGCCGAGGCTCGCCGCGGCCGCAGCATCGGCCGTCCAAATCGCAGCGGTCAGGCCATACTCGCTGTCGTTCATCAGCCGGATTGCCTCATCGTCACCACTCACCGGCATGACGCCGATGATCGGGCCGAAGCTCTCCTCGGTCATCACCCGCATTGAATGATCGACGTTGATCAGAATCTGCGGCGGCAGGTAAGCACCACCGGCCATCGAGTAGTCGTCCGGATTGATGAGCGGCTGGGCGCCGGCGGTGACGGCTTCCTGCACCTGCTCGCGGATCGAATCGGCAGCAGCTTGATTGACCAGCGGGCCTAGCGTGGTGTCCCTGGCCAGTGGATTGCCGAGACGAAGCTGTTGCGTCTCGGCTACCAGGCGCTCGATGAAGGCGTCAAAGACGGTCGCGTCGACGTAGACGCGCTCGATCGAGCAGCAGGACTGTCCGCTGTTGAAGAAGGCGCCATCGGCCAGTCCCACCGCAGCGTGGTCGATATCCGCGTCGGCGCGCACATAGGCCGGGTCCTTTCCACCCAGTTCGAGGCCCGTGGCCGGGAAGCCGGAACCATCGGCGACCGCGCGCATCACGGAACGGCCGCCGCGTACAGAGCCGGTGAAACACACCATCCGAGTCTCTTCATGCTGGATCAATCGAGCGGCGGTGTCGTGTGTCAGGGGCAAGGCCTGGAACAGCCCTGCGGGCAGGCCCGCTTCGCGCAGGGCCTCAGCCAAGCGTTCGCCGCACAGGATGGTTTGCTGAGCATGCTTGAGGATTACCGCGTTACCAGCAGCTAGCGCGGGCCAGACCGAGTTCACGGCGGTCATGTAGGGAAAGTTCCACGGCGCGATGGTGAACACCAGGCCCAGTGGCTCGCGGCGTATCCAACGCTGGAAGCCAGCCTTCGGGGGTTGTACCTGGTCCTGCAGGCACTCCGGGGCAATGCTCAGCATATGTCGGGCCCGTTCATTGAATCCGGCAAGCTCGCCGCCCCCGGCGTTGATCGGACGCCCCATCTGCCAGGACAACTCCTCGACGATCACATCACTCCTTGCAAGAAGGCGCTCTACCGCCGCGCCCAAAATACGGATCCTCTCGTCCAGGGAGGTGGCACGCCACACTCTCTGCGCAGCTGCGGCGCTACTGATTGCACTCTTCACGGTCGCGTCGTCGGCCCAATCACGTTCGGCGTAGACCGATCCATCGATCGGGCTGGTAATGCGCAGCCTATTGGACATAGTCGTGTTTCCGCTCTGGTTGTCGTTTCGATTCTTGTGCGGTCTACATGCGTTCGAAGCCACGCACCCGCTCCCAGTCGGTGACGGCCGACTCGAAGGCCTCGATCTCGACACGAGCCATATTCACATAGTGCTCGACCACATCGGCACCGAACGCCTCGTGCGCGATGGTACTGTTCTCGAACGCCTCCCGTGCCGCACGCAGCGTGGTCGGCACGTGTGCGCTATCGGCTTCGTACCCGTTGCCTGCACATGGCGGCTCAAGCGGAAGCTCTTTGTCGATTCCGTGGAGCCCGCCGGCGATCATGGCCGCCATGGCCAGGTGAGGGTTAACGTCGCCACCGGGCACGCGATTCTCGATCCGCAGCGAGGGACCGTGGCCGACGAGGCGCAATGCGCAGGTACGGTTATCGCGTCCCCAGGTCACCGAAGTGGGAGCAAAGCTGCCTGGCATGTAGCGCTTGTATGAGTTGATGTTGGGCGCAAAGAACAGGGTCAGCTCACGAAGCGTCGCCCGCATGCCGGCGACGAAGTGCTTGCCCATTGTCGAGAGCTCTTCCCCAGCTGCCATCACCGTCTCGCCTTCTCTCGAACGCACGCTCAGATGGATGTGGCACGAGTTGCCTTCGCGTTGGTTGAACTTTGGCATGAAACTGATCGAGTGGCCTGCCTGTGCCGCCATCTCCTTGGCACCATTCTTGTAGATGACGTGGCCGTCCGCGGCCTCTATAGCGGGGCCGAACTGGAAGTTGATCTCGTGTTGACCAAAATTGCACTCACCTTTTGAGTCGAGTGTGCGGATGCCGGTATCGCGCATGGCATTGCGGATGCGTGCGAGAAGTGGTTCAAGGCCGGCGGTGTCCAGGAGGGCGTAATCGATGTTGTAACGGTTTGCAGGCGTCAGACCTCGATAGCACTTATCCCATGCCTGTTCATAAGTATCGCGAAAGACCAGAAACTCCAGCTCGCTAGCCGCCAGTGCAACGAGGCCGCGCTCGTCAAGCCGTTCGACCTGTCGTCGCAGAATCTGGCGGGGTGATACGCGAACCGGAGAACCATCCTCCCACTCCAAATCGCACATGACGAGGGCAGATCCCTCGTGCCAGGGAATGCGACGCAGCGTGTCGAGATCCGGTGCAAAGACGAAGTCGCCATAACCTGTTGACCAGGAGGCGTGGCGATATCCGTCGACTGTATTCATGTCGATATCCACCGCCAACTGGTAATTACAACCTTCCGCCTTCCCGTCGGCTACGTCCTCGAGGAAGTGATCCGCATCGAGGCGCTTGCCTTGCAGCCGCCCCTGCATGTCAACCATGGCTAGCAGGATCGTGTGAATCGCTTCGTCCTGCAGGTCTTCACGCACGAGAAGACCGCGCTCAGCGCTTTTCTTCATTGTTCGCTCCAGCCCTGTCTATATTGGTATTGGTTGTATTGTCGTTCGTCTCTGGTTGTCTGCCAGAGCACTCCGGGGTTGACTGCAACGCCGGTTGCGGACACAAGCGATGTCATGCGGCAAAGCGATCGAGTAGTCGGAACCACAGTAGCGAGGGGGCAAGGAACCAGGGCCGACCGGTGTAGTAGGGCCGCCCATGCAGCGGTAGGTCGTCCAGGGCAGTAGCGCCTTCGGCGTGCCCGAGGATCTTTTGCCCCAGCCGCGTGCCCAGATACGGCGCCATGGCGACACCGGAGCCGCAGTAGCCGAGCGCGTAGTGCAACCTGTCCCGACTGCCAATGTGCGCCAGGGTATCGAAGGTATAGCCGACGAAACCCACCCAGGAGTGGCTGATCCGTGCCCGGCCCAGCGCGGGGAACAGCGCAGCCATGTCTGCGTGCAGTCGTCTCCCGCTGCGCTCTGGATCGGTTTCGCTTAGCGATACTCGGCCACCGAAGATCAGGCGCTGGCCATCCGGTGACGGCCGGTAGTAGTAGACAACCCGTCGGGTGTCGGTGATGACGCGGCCACCCGGGATCAGTGAGCCGATGAAATCTGTCCCCATCGGCTCCGTGGCAATGACATAGCTGCCGATGGGGATCACTCGTCGGCGGTGCCATGACGAGAATGCCCCGGTGTAGCCGTTGGTGGCGATTACGACATCGCGTGCACGCACACGGCCGCCCGCCGTATCCAGCAACCAGTGCTCCGCATCACGGCGCAGGTTGTGCACCGCACATGAGCCCAGCACCCGAGCGCCGGACTCGCGTGCGCGTGTGAGCATTCCCGCATGAAGACTTGCTGGCTGGACGACCGCGTGGCGCGGGTAGACGATGCCACCGTGATAGGCTTCCGTGGCGACTTCGGCGTGCTGCTCTTCCGGCGGCACCACCCAGCCGCCACTACCGAGACCTGTGGGTTCGCGTTCCAGGGCGCGGGCTAGTTTGTCATAGCGGGCCGGGTTGTGGGCAGCGTGGAACCGTCCGGAGACCCGCAACTCGCAGTCAATGCCTTCATCAGCGACGAACGTCTGCAGCCATGCCAGTGCGTTGTGACCCTCCGCCAGAATACGCCAAGCGCGCTCGCGTCCATGGCGGGAAGCAAGCTCATCCAGCCCGGGCTTGATGCTCGTGCTAACGAGACCGCCGTTGCGCGTGCTGCACCCTGCCCCGGGGTCGCCGGCATCAAGGACCAGGGTGTCCCGGCCACCGCGCGCGGTCTGCAGGGCAACGCCGAGACCCGTGTAGCCGGCGCCGATGACGGCGACATCGCAGGTCGCCGGTGGGTGGCCAGGTTCCGACTCCACCGGCGAACGCGCCTCATGCCAGTAAGGCACGCTGCGCCAATCGGGATGGAAGACCTGGTTGCTCATGGCATACGCATTATTCGTGCACACTCACGGCGTGCTCTGCGGCTGCCAGCCAGGC
>SLLM01000218.1 GCA_007134055.1 Ectothiorhodospiraceae bacterium
CTATGGAGATCGGCTGAATGGTGCGGCATACGTGGCTGGCGCCTGTATCTGTCGACGTTGCTGGCCCTGCAGGAACGTGTGTCCGGGGCATCGCGGCGGGGATCCGATCCGGCAGTCGAGGATAGCCTCTGATAGAATGCGCGACAAGCGAAAGGAACCTGCGACAACCCGTCGCACGATGCGAGAGGCCGATGCCGCAACCGAACGACAGGAACCTGATCTGGATCGACCTGGAGATGACCGGGCTGGACACGGACCGTGATGTCATCATTGAAGTCGCAACCGTGGTGACGGACAGCTACCTCAATATCCTCGCTGAAGGGCCGGTGATCGCGATCCATCAGCCGGAGACCGTGCTCCAGTCCATGGACGCCTGGAACACCAGGCAGCATGGCCAGTCCGGGCTGGTGGACCGGATCCGGCGCAGTGAATACGACTATGCCCGGGCGGAGCACGAAACGCTGGACTTTCTGCAGCAGTGGGTGCCTCCGGGGCTATCGCCGATGTGCGGAAACAGCATTTGCCAGGACCGGCGCTTCCTGCATCGGCTGATGCCCGCGCTTGAGCAGTATTTCCATTATCGTCACGTCGACGTCAGCACGCTGAAGGAGCTGGCAACTCGCTGGGCGCCCGATACAGCGCGGGAGTTCCGCAAGAACGCGGCACACCTGGCCATGGACGACGTCAAGGAGTCGATCCGGGAGCTGCGCTTCTACCGGGAAGCCCTTTTCCGGCTTCCTGACCCGCGGGCGGGGGAATGACGGGGCCTCACTTTTCGATGGGTGTGTCCGGGGCATTGCCCCATTCGGACCAGCTGCCCGGATAGCCTCTGACCCGTTGATAGCCGAGATAGCGCAGCACGAGCCAGAGCAGCGAGGAGCGATGGTGCGTCTGGCAGTAGGCCACCGCTTCCTTGTCGCGGGTGATTCCCCGGCTCTCCAGCAGGGTCCGTAATGCCTCCCGTGATTGCAGGCGGTTGTCCCTGCCCGGATCCAGTGCGAGCGTCCATTCCAGGTTGATCGCTCCGGGAATATGCCCGCCGCGCGCGGCGCGCAGGTCCTCGCCTCGGTACTCGGCCGGGGAACGTGCATCCACCGGCACCAGATCCCGCCGATGCAGATTCTCGAGCAGATACTGCCGGTCCGCCAGGTGATCGGACGGCCCGGTGGCCGGTACCGGATAATCACCGCCGGCCGGGGGCGATGTGACGCCGCGCTCCACGGGTCGGCCATCGGCGACCCAGCCCTGCAGGCCGCCGTCCAGCAGTGCGTAGCGGCGATGCCCCACGACCGCCAGGGTCCAGAGCAGGCGGCTCGCCTTGCCGCCACCAGCGTCATCGTAGGCGATAACGTACGTATCCGGGGTCAGGCCAAGTCTCGAGAATAGCTGCCCGAGATGCTCCGGATCAGGCAGCAGCCCCATCGCCGGCGGATCCTGCCGCAACAGGCGGGCGTACTCCAGGTGCAAGGCTCCGGGCACGTGCCCTTTCGCGTGGCGGTCCCGGTCGCTCAGGTCAATGATTCGCACGACGGGGTCACCGAGCATTGCCTGCAGCGCCTCGCCGGTGACGACCACATCTTCTGCAGGTGCTTCGCCTTCGGCGCTCATGGTGCAACCTCCTTTCCGGCCACTAGCTCCAGCCAGTGTCGAACGGGAACGCTCGAGACCTCGTTGAGATGGGTGAGACAACCAATGTTTGCCGTTGCGATCAGGTCCGGACGTCCCGATTGCAGGGTGCGGAGCTTGTTGTCCCGCAACTGCTTTGCCAGCTTGGGTTGGAGAACCGAGTAGGTACCGGCGGACCCGCAGCACAGATGCGCATCCGCCACCGGGGTGAGTTCGAACCCGAGCCGTGTCAGCAAGGCCTCAACCCGCCCGCCCAGCTTCTGCCCGTGCTGCAGGGTGCAGGGGGACTGGAAGGCGATCTTGCGGGGCGTTCCCGGCACCGGTTGCAGGTGTTCCTCCTCCTGCAGCAGGAGTTCCACCGGGTCGACCGTGAGTTCCGTGATTCGGGCGGCCTTCCCGGCGTAGTCGGGATCCTCCCGCAGCAGGTGGGCGTAGTCCTTTACCTGGACACCGCAGCCGCTGGCATTGACCACGATCGCCTCAGCCCCGGCTTCAATGTGAGGCCACCAGGCATCGATGTTGCTCTTGACGTGGGCCAGCGCTTCCTGGGGATGCCCCAGATGCTGGCTGATCGCCCCGCAACAGACGGTGGCAGGTGTGCGGATCACGCCGATCCCCAGTTGATCCAGCACCCGTGCCGTAATGGGATTGATGGTCGGCTCCAGTGCCGGCTGCACGCAGCCTTCCAGCAACAGCACCTTCCGGTCATGGTGGGTGTCCGGCCATGGCGGAGGCGTTCGCCGGATCGGCACTTTCCCCTTGAGCGGCTTCGGTACCAGCGGGCGTACCGCCTGGCCCACCCGCAACAGGCTGCCGAACAGCCAGCGTCGCGGCAACAGGGTGCGTAGCGCCCAGCGGGTGAGACCGCCGGAATCCCGCTGTACCTGTTCCTCAACCAGCTCCCGGCCGATATCCACCAGCTTGCCGTACTCCACCCCGGAGGGGCAGGTCGTCTCACAGGCACGGCAGGTCAGGCACCGATCCAGATGGAGCTGGGTGGTCCGGGTTGCGGGTTTGCCTTCGAGTACCTGCTTCATCAGGTATATTCGCCCCCGCGGGCTGTCCAGTTCGTTCCCCAGCAGCTGGTAGGTGGGGCAGGTTGCGAGACAGAACCCGCAATGGGTGCAGCTGCGTAGTATCCGGTCCGCCTCCTGGCCCTGGGATGTGTCCTTCAGCGATGGGTCGATCCAGGTCTGCATACAGTCGCGTCCAGCCAGTCTCGGGCGATGGTTCCGGGCAGCTCAGATGCCCGCGTAAATGCGGCCCGGATTGAATATCCCCTTGGGGTCGAATGCCTGCTTGAGCCGTTTGTTGAGCGTGTGAACCGCCGGTGCCAGTGGATGAAAGACATCGTCGGTCGGGTTGCCGCCCCGGAACAGCGTGGCATGCCCGCCGAGTGCCTGCGCCCGCTCCCGTACTGTTGACGGTGACTCGCTGCTACGCAGCCAGCGAAGCTGACCGTTCCAGTCGAACAGCCGTTCCCCCGCCAGATCGAGGTTGGTGGCGGCTGGTGGCAGGGCGATGCGCCACAGAGGGGTGTCGCCGTCGGTGAAGAACTCAAGCTTCTGGTTGTTGAGGTCCCGCCACCAGTCGCTGCCTCCGGAAGCCTCGGTGCCGCCGATTGCCCGACTTGCCGCTTCCACGGCGCTGGCGGATCCCGCCAGCCGGACCCGCAGGCAGCCGTTGTGGAAGGCGGAGCCGGTTACCGGGAACCCGTCGCGATACCAGTTCTCCACGGCCAGAACCGCTGCCGTGCGATCGTATTCGAGCTCCAGGGTCAACTCCGCCTCCGGCAGGGGCAGGACCTTCATCGATACCTCGGTGATCACACCCAGGGTACCCAGGGCACCGGTGACGACACGGCTGACGTCGTAACCGGCCACGTTCTTCATGACCTCGCCGCCGTAGCGCTGATGAGCGCCTTGGCCATTGATAAGCCGCACACCGAGAATGAGGTCCCTGGCGCTTCCTGCCCAGGGGCGTCGCGGACCGGACAGCCCGGCCGCGAAGGCTCCGCCGAGCGTCGCTGAGCCGGTGTAGTCCGGTGGCTCGAAGGGCATCATCTGCCCCTCGGCGGCCAGGGCCCGATCGATTTCCCCCAGTGGTGTACCGGCCCGGGCGGTAAGCACCAACTCTGTGGGTTCATAGTTGACGATGCCGACGTGACTGCCAACGTCCAGGGCGGCGGCGGCGTCGACCGGCCGACCATAGAATCGCTTGCTGCCACCTCCCCGGATTTCCAGGGCCGTGCCGTTGTCGAGGGCCTGGTGAACCTGGTCCACCAGCTCCTGACTCATGTCCTGTGTACGCGTCATCACGTTCCGCCGGTCGTGCTGCCTCGGGAGCCGGATCCGACTCAGAATCGGGGAATGTCCGGGTGGGGCAACTGCCCCTTGTGCACATGCATGGCACCGAACTCGGCGCACCGATTCAGGGTCGGGATTGCCTTTCCGGGGTTGAGCAGGCCGGCGGGGTCGAAAGCCGCCTTCAACGCGCGGAACTGGTCCAGCGCGCCCTGCTCGAACTGTACGCACATCTGGTTGATCTTCTCCATTCCGACGCCGTGCTCGCCGGTGACCGTGCCGCCAACCTCGACGCACAATTCCAGGATCTTGCCGCCGAGCTCCTCCGTGCGTTCGAACTCGCCGGGATTATTGCCGTCGTAAAGCACCAGGGGATGCAGGTTGCCATCCCCGGCATGGAACACGTTCACCACACGCTGTTGATAGGTCTCGCTCAGTTCTGCCATCCGGGCGAGAACTTCCGCCAGGCGGTTGCGGGGAATGGTGCCGTCGATGCAGTAGTAGTCGGGGGATATTCGGCCCACCGCGGGGAACGCGGCCTTTCTGCCAGCCCAGAAACGCGCCTTTTCATCAGCATCCCTGGCGACAAGAATCTCGTCGGCACCGTATTCCCTGAACAGCTCCCGAACGCGCCCGACCTGGTCGGCCAGCTCGTCATCGTTGCCGTCCAGCTCGCAGATCAGGATGGCTGCCGCTTCCGTCGGGTACCCGGCGTGGACAAAATCTTCCGCGGCCCGAATGGCCGCGTTGTCCATCATCTCGAGTCCGCCCGGGATGATACCGGCCGCGATAATTCCCGCCACCGCCCTGCCGGCAGCCTCAACTTCCGGGAAGGATGCCAGCAGGACGTCCCTGGCCGGAGGCTGGGGCAACAGCTTGACAGTGATCTCGACCAGCACCCCCAGCATGCCTTCGGATCCGGTAATCGCGGCCATGAGGTCGTACCCCGGGGCATCCGGCGCCTCGGAACCGAGATGCACCACCTCTCCCTCCATGGTAACCATGGTGGCGGCGAGGACATTGTGGATGGTCAGCCCGTACTTGAGGCAGTGCACGCCCCCGGCGTTCTCGGCGACATTCCCTCCGATCGTGCAGGTGATCTGGGAAGAGGGATCGGGAGCGTAGTACAGCCCGTACGGCGCTGCGGCCTCGGAAATGGCGAGATTGCGCACACCAGGCTGAACCCGGGCAATGCGTCGGGCGTTGTCCACGTCCAGGATGCGGTTGAACTTGGCCAGGCTCAGCAGGATCCCCTGGGGATGGGGGAGCGCGCCGGCGGACAGGCTGGTTCCGGCGCCACGTGCCACGACGGGCACGGACAGGTCGTGGCAGGTGCGCAGTATGTCCTGCACCTGTTCCAGGGTTTCCGGCAGGGCGACCACCAGCGGCAACTGGCGGTAGGCCGCCAGGCCGTCGCACTCGAAGGGTCGCATGGCCTCGTCGTCGACCAGCAGCCCCTCACCTGGGAGAATCGCGCCAAGCTCCCGAATCAGCCGGTCCCTGTCGACAGTAAAGGAGAGATCTTCCTTCCGGTATACGGACGCCATGGCCTGGATACTCCGTCTTGCGCTGCCGTGCATCTGGCTTGTCGGATCACGGTAGCACAGCTGGGGGCATCCGTTAAACGGAAACCCTTTCCAAAATTGCGAGAACGGTCAATCTGCCTCCGGTTCCTTGCCGGCCAGGTACAGCCAGGTCTGGATGACGGAATCCGGGTTCAGCGAAATGCTGTCGATGCCTTCCTCCATCAGCCAGCGCGCCAGCTCGGGATGATCCGAGGGGCCCTGGCCGCAGATGCCGATGTACTTCCCCTGCCGGCGGCACGCCTGGATCGCCATGTGCAGCAACGCCTTCACTGCCTCGTCGCGTTCGTCGAACAGGTGGGCGATCAGTCCGGAATCCCGGTCAAGCCCGAGGGTGAGCTGGGTGAGGTCGTTGGAACCGATGGAAAAGCCGTCGAATACCTCCAGGAACTGGTCCGCCAGCAACGCATTGGAGGGAAGCTCGCACATCATGATGAGCTTCAGGCCGTTCACGCCCCGGCTGAGGCCATTGGCTTCGAGCAGCGCCACCACCTCGTGCGCTTCGCTGACCGTGCGTACGAATGGAATCATGATCCAGACATTGGTCAGCCCCATGTCGTCACGAACCTTTTTCAGTGCACGACACTCGAGCTCGAAGCAGTCGCGGAAGTTCTCCGACACATATCGCGAGGCGCCACGATAGCCGAGCATCGGATTCTCCTCGTCCGGTTCGTACTGAGTACCGCCGATGAGGTTGGCGTACTCGTTGGTTTTGAAGTCCGACATGCGGACGATGACCGGCTTGGGGGTGAAGGCGGCCGCGAGCGTGGCTATGCCTTCGGCAAGGCGGTCGACGAAGAACTGGACCGGATCCGGGTAGCCGGCGATCTGTGTATCGATGATCTGTCGCAGCTCCGGGTCCTGATGCCCGTACTCGATCAGTGCCTTCGGGTGGATGCCGATCATGCGGTTGATGATGAACTCCAGTCGCGCCAGGCCGACTCCGGCATTGGGCAGGTTGGCGAAATCGAATGCCCGGTCCGGATTGCCCACGTTCATCATGATCTTGAAGGGCAGTTCCGGCATGTTCTCCAGGCTGATCTCGCGCACCTCGAAATCCTGCTGTCCGCCGTAGATATAGCCTGTATCGCCTTCCGCACAGGAGACGGTGACAGCCTGGCCGTTGCGGACGCTATCGGTGGCGTTCCCGCAGCCGACGACGGCGGGAATGCCCAGCTCACGGGCAATGATCGCCGCATGACAGGTACGTCCGCCGCGGTTGGTGACGATGGCCGCGGCGCGCTTCATGATCGGTTCCCAGTCCGGGTCGGTCATGTCCGTGATGAGGACATCGCCGGCCTGCACGCTGCCCATCTCCCGGTGGCTTTCGATGACCCGGGCGGGTCCCGCGCCGATGCGTTGCCCGATTGCCCGACCGGAGGCGAGCACTTCACCCTTGTCTTTCAGGTGATAGCGCTGCAGGGTCTGGCCCGGGTCCCGGCTTTTCACCGTCTCGGGACGCGCCTGAAGGATGTACAGCCGCCCGTCCTCGCCGTCCTTGCCCCACTCGATGTCCATGGGACGACCGTAATGCTTCTCGATGATGACAGCCTGCCGGGCGAGATCCTCGACCTCGGTGTCCGTGAGGGAGAACCTGCGGCTGTCGCCGGGGTCCACGTCCATCGTCTGTACGGAACGACCGTGCGACTGGTCATCGCTGTAGACCATCTTGATCGCCTTGCTCCCGAGGGTGCGGCGCAGCACCGCCGGTCGCTTCGCCGCGAGGGTCGGCTTGTGGACGTAGAACTCGTCCGGATTCACCGCACCCTGTACCACCGTCTCGCCCAGGCCGTAGGAAGACGTGATGAAGACCACGTCGCGGAAGCCGGACTCGGTGTCCATCGTGAACATCACGCCCGCAGCTCCGATATCGGAGCGCACCATGCGCTGGATCCCTGCCGAAAGCGCAACCTGGGCGTGGTCGAAGCCCTGGTGCACCCGGTAGGAGATGGCCCGGTCGTTGAACAGGGAGGCGAACACGTGGCGCACAGCAAGAAGCACGTTGTCCACGCCGCGCACATTGAGGAACGTCTCCTGCTGGCCGGCGAACGAAGCATCCGGCAGGTCCTCCGCGGTTGCGGAGGAGCGTATGGCAAAGGATGCCTCGCCCGGGGTTTCGGCCTCCAGCTTCCTGTACGCGCGGGTGATCTCCTCTTCCAGGCGGGCAGGGAACGGTGTCTCGGCGATCATGCGGCGGATACGGGCGCCGGTTTCCGCCAGGGCATCCACGTCCTCCGCATCCAGCCCGGAGAGGGCCTCGCCGATACGGTCCCTGAGGCCTGTCTCATCCAGGTAGTCCCAGTACGCCGCCGCGGTGGTGGCGAAACCGCCCGGGACGGATACGCCGGCCGCAGACAGGTTGGAGATCATCTCGCCCAGGCTGGCGTTCTTGCCTCCGACCCGGTCGACATCGTTCATTCCCAGTGAATCAAACCAGATGACGTAGTCCTGCAAAACGGCTTCCCCCTGCTTGCACGCGAGTTGACGTGGCGTTTGGGCCATCAACGGGCACTCGTGCCCGGAGTGTGTGCGGAACGTGGCGCGCCCTCCCGCGCGCGGCGTAATGCTACGAAAACCGGATGGTTCCGTCACCCCCTTGTCCCGGCGACCGCAGGCAGCCCTGTGCACGACTTCGGGGATCAGCGACAATGCTTCCGACCGTGTATCCCCCGGGGCGTGCGAGGAGTCTGCACCCAGTATGAACGAGGAACGCCTGAAGCGGACTGTCTTCTTTGTTTCCGACAGGACTGGCATTACCGCGGAAACACTTGGGCACAGCCTGATGACCCAGTTCGACATCGACTTCGAGCAGGTGACGCTGCCCTTCGTTGACAGTATCGAGCGGGCGCGCAAGGTAGTGGAACAGATCAACCGGATCGCGGTCAGCGGGGCACCACGACCCATCGTCTTCAGCACCGTTGTGCAGGACGAAGTAAGGGAGCACCTGCGCGGCAGCAGCGCCGCATTCTTCGATTTCTTCGATGCCTTCATCTCGCCCCTGGAGCGGGAACTCGCGGTGAAATCCTCCCATGCCATCGGTCAGGCGCACGGGCTGGGCGACCGACAGAAATACGATGTCCGCATCGAGGCGATCAACTTCGCCCTGAATCACGATGACGGTGCGACGACGCGGCAGTATGGCAAGGCGGATATCATCATTGTCGGTGTTTCACGCACGGGCAAGACGCCGGTATCTCTCTACCTGGCACTGCAGTACGGGATCTTCGCCGCCAATTACCCCCTCACCGAGGACGACATCCTGGAGACCGGGCTGCCCAAGGTCCTGCACCCGTATCGCGGCAAGCTCTACGGGCTGAGCATTGCTCCGGAGCGGCTGCAGTCGATCCGCCAGGAGCGCCGCCCCAACAGCCGGTACGCCTCCATCCAGCAGTGCCAGCTGGAGGTCATGCGCGGCGAGGGGTTATTCCGGCAGAATCGGATTCCGTATCTGAACTCGACCACCGTGTCCATTGAGGAGATCGCCACAACGATCATCCACGAATCGGGCCTGAAGCGACGCGTGCATTGATTCTGCAGTACCTGCCGCATGGGTTGCCCTGAGCCTGTGATATGATCCACGACATGCTGACACTGCGCCCACATCCATTGCTGGAGAGCATTCCGTGCCGCTCCTTCGCGACGCTGATGGAGCTCTACGAGGGCAACTACATCCTGATGCGGAGGCTTGCCCCACGACCCTGGCGGCTCCCCGATGACAACGTCTCCCGGGTACGCGGTTCCGTGGATCTCTACCTGAAGGTACGCGAGCGGAGCCGGTATACCACGACCCTGTCGATGACCCATTACTTCGATCGGGACGAGGGCGCGGTGGAACCGGATCTGTTGCTTCGCGTCTATCACGACGCCCGGGTGGCAGAGGTGATGCCGGATACCCCGGTGGAACGGTTCCGTCTGTGGAACGGGCGCCGCCCGGATCCACGCAGTCTGGACTGGCGCTGGGAAATGAACCGTTTCCTCAACCGATGGTTACGCTACTGCCTTGCCGAGGGGCACCAGTTCGCTGCGCCGGTCAATCCCCTGGTCGATACGGGATGAACGGCGTACGGCGGAAGATTCGCGGCGTCCGGGCCGCGGAAGTGCGGGACGGTGACAGGGCATGAAACTCTCCACCAAGGGGCGATACGCCGTTACCGCGATGATGGACCTCGTGCTCCATGAGGGGGAGGTGCCGGTGACCCTTGCCGAGATTTCCCAATCCCAGGGAATTTCCCTGTCCTATCTGGAGCAGCTGTTTGCCCGCCTCCGGCGCGCGGGACTGGTCAGCGGGGTGCGGGGACCGGGGGGCGGCTACCGGCTTGCTCGCGCGGCCGCCGAGATCAGCGTCGGCGCGATCATCGAAGCGGTGGATGACAGCCTGGATGTGACCCGTTGCAGGGGGCGCCGCGAAAGCCGGGTCGGGGATCGCTGTCTGACCCATGATCTGTGGTGCGAGATCAGTTGCGAGATCAGGGGGTTCCTTTCCGGGATCTCCCTGGCCGACCTTGCCGCGCGGCCGGGTGTGATGGAAGCGGCGGTCCGTCAGGATGCCGGAACCCGCAGGCGCCACCCCCTGACACTGCATTCCTGATTGCGGCCCTGCCCGCCTACTTCCGAAAAGGTTGGTAGGAGCAGTGGCGAAGCCGCGCGGGCGCCATACTCTCCAGCCACGTTACACCGCGGGCGTATAGCTGCCGGGCCTCGCTGCGGGAGGTGACCTCGAACGCCGCCCACGCCCAATCTCCCCCGGGCAGGGGGGCCCTGCCGACCGGCAACAGGGTCTGGTCGCAGAACAGGAACTCAGGGGCCAGCGCGCGGGCCCGTTCCAGGACACCCCGGTGGAACGCGGGCAGAACCCAGCCCACGCGGATGCCGCTCAGGCTGCGAATGGTCTGCACGACCTCATCTACAAAGCTGATCACCACCCGGCGATCGCCCAGCACTGCAGAATCGCGGGCGACCCGCTCCATCATGGCCGGCAGGGCGTGGCGGCGGAGGCAATCCGCCTTGATTTCGATGAAGACGGTGAGATCTCCGGTGCTGGCAAGCACCTCACTGGCTTGTTGCAAAGTTGGCAGCGGTTCTCCCAGGAACCGGTCACCCAGCCGATTCGGTTCATGGGCAGAATACTCGGCAAGCTCCGTTGCGTGCATTCTCCCCACGAAACCGGGACGCCCGGTGGTGCGCTCCAGGGAGGCGTCGTGGATCACCATGGGGGTTCCGCAGGCGGCGAACTGGACATCCAGTTCCACGCCGTCGACGCCGCACGCACCGGCCGCGCGGAAGGCGGCCAGCGTGTTCTCGGGATAGTCCCGGGCGAGGCCACGATGTGCGATAAGCGCCGGACCCTTCTTCACCTGGGAGGCCCTCCTGGAGGCCACGGTTGAGGATGGTTGTCCGGGCAATGATACGCATCTGGAGTGGTACGGAGAACCGATCCGGGCGGAGTGACGCGCCGTGTGCCCGGGCCAGGCATTCGGAATCAGGGCCTAAGGTGGCGTACCGCGGCTTGCAGGGCGTCGCGATCCGCCGCCTGTGCCTGGCGGCCGTAGCGTAGCCGCAGGTAGGCCCCGATGGCGGTTCGCAATCGGGGAGCAAGATCCGGCCGCTGGGTCATGACGCGATGGACGTAGTCGCGCGGTCCTTCACCCGGGTTCGGCGGCAGTCCGGCCCGGCCGAGGCGACGCACCAGTTCGTGCCAGAGGTTGAGGGCGGGGTCGGTTTGCCGTGGGGGACGTTGCCACAGGAGGATGGCGGCCACTACCGCGATGACCAGCGCAAGACCAACGGCGAGCACTGTCAGCATGCCGGACAGGTTGTCGATACCCACGCGCTTCATGAACTGCCGTTGCAGGTCGGGGCCATACGCAAGCACCCAGCGGTCCCAGTAGGCGTTGACGGCGTCCCAGCGCAGGGCAAGGTGACGCATGAGGCCCGGATCGCGACGGCTGAGGGTGGGTAGTACGTCGGATTCCGGAATCGAGTCCGCCAGCCCCAGTTCGATTCGTTCCGGGGCGACCCAGGCGGTCGGGTCGACCCGCAGCCAGCCTTCATCCCGTCGCCAGACCTCCACCCAGGCATGGGCGTCGGACTGGCGGACGATCAGGTAGTTGCCCGTGGGGTTGATCTCACCCCCCTGGTATCCGGTGACCACCCGTGCGGGAACGCCCGCCGCCCTCATCAGCACGGCGAAACTGCCGGCAAAGTTCTCGCAGAAGCCCCTGCGGGTCTCGAACAGGAACTCGTCCACGGGGTCATCCCGCAGACGCGGGGGCTGCAACGTATACACGAACTCTTCCTCCCGGAAGTGACGCAATGCCCGTTCCATGAGCTCCCGGGGCGTGTCCGCCTCGCTGCGCCATCCCCGGGCCAGTTCCCGGGCCCGGGGATGCGCGCCGTCCGGCAAATGCAGGTACATGGCCTGCTCGTCCGCCCCATGGCCGGGATCCAGGCGGTAATTCGTGTGCGAACGGGCGCGATACCGCAGGCGTTCGCGCACGGGGTCGTCACGGCGCAAGTCGTAGTCCCCACCGACACGTGCGGAGAGGTTCACCTCCACGGGCAGATCCAGGGCGAGAATCCAGTCCTCGTTATGCGGCTCCAGGGTGACCACGTAGTCGATGGCACCGTCCATCGTCTCCAGCACCGGAGGAGGGGAGCGCGGGGATTGGGAGCGACGCCAGGTCGTGCCGTCATAGTACGGCAGTACCGGCCCCCGCCAGTAGCGTGCCGACGCCGCCGGAGGGTCGCCGTCGAACTCCACCCGGAAGGCGACGGCGTCGGACTGGCTGAGCTCGCTGATCGCGCCGGGCGTCATTTCGTTGCTGAGCCCCGTCACGCCGCGCGCATCGCTCTCCGGCATGCCCCACAGGGGGCCCGGGATACGGGGGAAGAGCACAAACAGCAGTAGCATCACCGGCAGGGCCTGCAGGACCATGCCGGCCGCGAGGGAGCAATGCGCGCCGGAGAGCTTGCCGTCGGTGGGACGGGTCACGGTGATGAGCAGCGCGGTCATTGCCCACACCATGAGCAGCATCCAGCCGGCGGTAAACAGACTCTCGGAGAACAGGAACTGGGTGACCACGAGAAAATAGCCAAGAAACAGGACGACCACCGTATCCCGCCGACTACGCATTTCCAGCAGCTTGAGACCGACCAGCAGCGTAAGAAGGGCGACGCCCGCGTCACGCCCCGCAATGGTTCCATACGTGAGCGCAACGCCGGTGGCGCAGAGCAGGGTGAGGGGGATCAGTATCCACCGGGGTGGAAGGCGCCAGGCCTGGTATCCTGCCATGTACCGCCAGAGGCCACAGGCGAACACCAGTGCGGTCAGCCACAGCGGCAGGTGCAGCGCATGTGGTGCGGCCACTGCGCCGATGGTCAGCAGCAGTCCCAGAAGGGTGCGGTGCGGCAGGAATGTCCCGGCACTGCTCATGGGCTAAAGCGAGCCAGTTCGGCCAGGCAGCGGTTGCGGTGGGCAGGTCCCCGCCCCGGTTGAATCCGGCGTCCGGGAAGGCCGAGACCGAACTGCTGGCCAGCGGCTTCCGCCTCCAGTACCCAGCGGCATAGCCTGGCCAGGCGCTGTTCCGTCGCAAGCCCCGCGGTGTCACCCCAGCGCAGCCATACGGATCCCGTGGTGACGCTGGCAAACTGCTTGACCTGGGGTTCCTGGCCGCGGGCGACGATGCGCCAGGCCATCTTGCGCAGCGAGTCCCCGGGCTGATAGCGGCGCAGGCCCTGGAAATCGTCATCCCCTTCGCGGAGGAATACCCCGCTCCTGCGGCCCCCGGTGGTGGCCGGTGGCGACGGCGCTACTGGTTCCGGCCTTGGGTAGACGAGGGTGGCGGCATCCGGGTTGACCCGTGACCATGCCGTTACCAGCCCGGTCGGGAATCGGCTGCGAATCAGTATCTCGCCAGCGTCAAGGGAACCACGGGTCCTGGTCGGCACCGTGATCCGGATCTCCGTCGTACCGCGGGGCGGGATGTCCACGGTGTGCCGGTCCCCAGCGGCATGGATGACTTCCAGTCCGATGCGCTCGCGTTCCCCCGGGTTGATCAGGCGCAGGGGAAAGGAGGTCTGGTCACCGGCGAAGACTGCAGGTGCATCATCCATTTCCAGCTCCACGCCAAGGAGATTCCGGAACGTGTGGATCTTCGTGGAGATCCCCAGGCCGATGAGCAGGAAGCACAGGAGGAAGGCGAGATTGTTGTTGTAGTTGACAGCTCCCAGCCAGATGCCGAGCAGCAGCAGTGCGTACACCATGCCGGCGCGGCTCGGGAGCACGAAGATACGCCGGTGGTGCAGCCGCACCCGGCGGCCGCCGATCGCGCCCCGGCGTCCCGGCAAGCGGCGGAGAAGCGCGGTAACGGCAGTTCCGGCCGATGCCATCAGGGCACCGTGACGGCCTGCAGGATGCGGAGCGCGTGATCGCTGCGTCGGGTCCCCGCAACGGCATCCATTGGTTCCAGGCGATGTCCGACAACCGCCGGAAACACTGCCTGGATATCCTCCGGCAACACCGCATCCCGGCCTTCCAGGAGAGTCCAGGCGCGAGCGGCACGCAGCAATGCCAGCCCGGCCCGGGGCGACAGGCCGTGCTGGAAACCGACGTTCTGGCGGGTATGGCTGACGAGGGCCTGGACGTAATCGATCACGGCGGGAGCCGTGTGCACGGCAGCCACCGCTTCCTGCAGCTGGAGCAACCGCGCGGCATCCATTACCGGAGCCAGCCCTTCCAGCAGGGCGCGGCGGTCCTGCCCCATCAACAGGTCACGTTCTGCCGAATGTCCGGGATAACCGAGCTCGATACGCATCAGGAAACGGTCCAGCTGGGATTCAGGCAGCGGGAAAGTGCCGATCTGCGTGCCGGGATTCTGGGTGGCGACCACGAAGAAGGGGTTCGGGAGTTGCCGTGTCTCCCCTTCAACGGTGACCTGTCGCTCCTCCATGGCCTCGAGCAGCGAGCTCTGGGTCTTTGGCGTGGCCCGGTTGACTTCATCCGCAAGCACGAGCTGGGTGAACACAGGCCCTGCGTGGAAGCGGAAACCGCCGGTTCTGTGCTCGTACACCGTCGCCCCGATGATGTCCGCCGGCAGCATGTCGCTGGTGAACTGGATACGACGGAATTCGAGGCCGAAGAGCTTCGCCAGCAGATGGGCCAGGGTCGTCTTGCCGACGCCGGGCAGGTCCTCGATCAACAGGTGGCCGCGGGCGAGCAGGCACGCTACCGCCTGGCGGATCTGTCGCGATTTGCCCAGGATGACGGAGTCACCCTGCCGGAGCAGGGTTTCCAGGTCGGCATGACGGATAGTGGCGATCTCATTCTGGTTGCCGGGTTGCACTGGTATCCGACCCTCCTGGGGCGTTTTCGCGTCAGTTGAGCAGGCGGGAGAGAATGCTGCGCACGGTCTGCATGTCAAACGGCTTGTCGCACAGCGCGGACACGCCGGACTGTCGGATGGATCCCAGGCGGACGCTGTCCCGTTCGCAGGTCACCATGAATACTGGCACGGTGGGATCGTCGCTCTCGTTGCGGATGTACTCCACCAGACGTTGCCCGTCCATCTGGGGCATGTTGTAGTCAGTGACTACCAGGTCGAAACGTTGTTCCCCCAGCGCCCTGACGGCCTCCGCTCCGTTCGCCGCCTCGGTGATGCGTTCCAGGCCGAGCTGGGCGAAGGTCTGCAGCAGGAATCGTCGTGACAGCGCGCTGTCGTCCACCACCAGCACGCGGATATCCTCGACATCCGCGTAGTCCAGTTCGAGCCGCCGCGGCTCGACGAAATCCAGGGCGTTGACCAGGGCCGTCTGCAGGTCCCGCGGCCGAAAGGGTTTCGGGAGAATGGCCATGACTCCGGCCTGTCGTACCGGCTCGAGGTTGCCTGGATAGCGTTCGCTGGAAACCAGCATGAACGGGATATCATCGGTGGCGACGGATTGCTGCCGCATGGCGGTGAGCAGCTCCGCTCCGGTCATGTCCTGTAGGTACATGGCGCTGGCGACGAGATCCGGCGCGCGGAGCCGGATCGCCGCCAGGGCATCGCTGCCGTTGGCGATGCCGTCGATCTTGCGCACGCCGGCGGCCTGCATCTCGCTGATGATGATGCGTCGCTGGGCGGCGGACGGCTCCACCAGAAGGATGTTGAGGTCTTCCACCCGTACGGACTGCTCAAGCATGCGCCCGTATGCTCCCTGATGTGCTGTAGATTCCGTGCAAGTCTAGCCGTAACCCTGGGGGTGGACTGAGAACCCGTTGGCGGGATCGCTGCGCGACGTGTTCACCGGGGAAGCGCGGCACGTGTCCGGATTCGCGACGGATGACCGGAATTCGGTCGCCGCGATCTGCTAGTGTAGCGGGTGTGGGCAGCCCCGGGCGGGTCGAGGCGATGGCTCTCGGGATGGTGCACGTGTCCGGCATGTGCCATGGCACGGAACGGGGTCGGTATGAAGGGTGTCATCCAGTACGATGGAGAATGACCTGGGATCCATGTTGCGGCAACGCCTCGCGCTGGCGGAGTACTCCGGCGCCACGGACGGAGCTACTCACCTGCCGGCGGACAGATTACGCCCGTCGGCTGTACTGATTCCCCTGCTCGCCCGGCAATCGGGAATGAACATGCTGTTGACACGGCGCAGCGATCACCTGCGGGAGCATGCCGGCCAGGTGAGTTTCCCCGGGGGGCGGATGGAAGCCACCGATCGCAGCCCGGAGGAGACGGCGTTGCGGGAAGCGCACGAGGAGATCGGGCTGTCACCGCACCATGTCCAGCTCCTTGGCCGGCTCATGCCGTACCACACGACCAGCGGCTATCTCATTCATCCGTGGATTGGTCTGATCGAGGATCCGCCGACGTTCCGGCCGAGTCCGGTGGAAGTGGCGGAAATCTTCGAAGTCCCGCTTGCCTTTCTGCTGGAGCCCGGGAATTATCGCCGGGAGACCGTGACCGGCGGCGGGCAGGCCCGTCACGTCCACGCCATCCCTTACCGGGGGTACCGTATCTGGGGCGCTACCGCGGCCATCATTCACCAGTTCCACCGCCTCGTGCGGGGTGAATGACCCGCGCACGCGCGGGTTCCGCCGTGTTCCTCGCGTCTTCCCGGCCCTTTCGCTGCAAGGTCAGTAGCCGCCTTCGCGTATCGGGGGCGTGAACTGGAGGCTGGTGTCCCAGGGGAAGTAGATCCAGGTGTCCTGGGAGACCTCGGTAATGAAGGTGTCCACCAGCTCGATCCCCTGGGGTTTCGCGTATACCGTCGCCAAGTGCGCGCGCGGCAGCATGTCCTTCACCACCCGCGCGGTTGCTCCGGTGTCTACCAGGTCGTCCACGACCAGAATCCGCTCGCCACCGCCGTGTCCCAGGTCGATGATGCTCTGGGTGACCTGTTTCAGCACGTCGATCTTCCCCTGGGTCTGGTAGTCGTGATACGACGTGATGCATACCGTATCGATCAGTCGGATGCCGAGTTCCCGGGCAACGATGGCCGAGGGAACCAGGCCGCCGCGGGTCACGCAGACGATTGCGTCCCAGTTGCCCTGCGCCGTCAGGCGCCAGGCCAGGGCCTTGGCGTCGCGGTGCAGCTGGTCCCAGGAGACGGGGAAGGCTTTTTCCTGAAGGGTTGTTGGCGCCATGGTTGCCTGTTCTCGCCGCTTGTGTCCGTCACGGGTCTGACCGCGAAGGCATGCCGGCCCCCAGTTGCCTGCGGGAGCCATGCAACCCGGGGGCGCAGCGGCCGCCATTCGGCGCGCAGACCCGTCCGACCGCCACAATCACCGGTGGGTACCGATGCCGGCCGTGTGGCCGGGGAACCCCGGATCCCTGCCTTCGGGGCCTCGCCTCAAGAATAACGGCCCCGACTCGCGGGGCCGTCACTGTGCTGCGTCCCGGTGGCGACGCTTCAGTCGTCCCCGCCGAATATGCCCAGCAGGTGAAGCAGGCTCGTGAACAGGTTGAACAGCGCGACGTACAGGGTCACTGTCGCCATGATGTAGTTGGTTTCACCACCGTGTACCAGCTCGCTGGTCTGCCAGAGGATGAGCCCGGCCATGAGCAGGATGAACATGGAGCTCACCGCCAGCGACAGCGCTGGCATGCTGAACACCAGCGCGCCAAGGCCGGCGAGGAACGCGACCAGGATGCCGGCGAAGAGGAACCCGCCCATGAAGCTGAAGTCCTTGCGGGTCGACAGCGCGTAGCCGGAGAGGCCGAGGAAGATCGCCGCCGTCCCACCGAAAGCCATGGCCACAAGCTGGCTGCCGTTGGAGAACGCGGTCAGGTAGAACGTCAGCATCGGGCCAAGCGTGTAGCCCATGAAGCCGGTGAGGGCGAACACCGACGCCAGCCCCCAGACGCTGTTGCGAAGCGCATTGGTCAGGAAAAGCAGGCCGAAGTATCCCGCCAGCACCAGGAACCAGGGCATGGGCGGCGCATTGCTGACCATCGCCACGCCGGCCATGACGGCGCTGAAGGCAAGGGTCATGGCAAGCAGCGAATAGGTGTTCCGGATGACCTTGTTGGTCTCCAGTACCGCCTGCCGGCCAGTGGAAATGACGCGATCATTAGTCGCCATTGCTGGACAACCTCCTGTATTACTGTTCGTCCGGGCAGCCGATCTGCCGCTGGCGCACAATGCCTAGTGTGCCGCCACCGGGCGCGATCATCAATCATCGGCTTAGGCAACAGCGGGAGGAGACGGTTCCCGGCCCTGCGGGGAAGCCCGGGCGACGATGGCTTCCAGGTGCAGATCCTCCGGAAGCGCGCCGAACACACGGCCGCCCGGCCCGGCGAGACGCCCGGCACAGAATGCTTCGGCCTCCGCCGGGGAACCGTCTGTCAGCAGCAGGGCTGCCTGCATTCCCGTGGCCAGGCTCTCCACCAGCCGGCGGGCACCCTGTGGCCCGGGCACAGGGTGCCGCAGCGTTGCCTTCATCTTCTTCCACCAGAGGTCGTAGCCGGAATGCCTTCCGCGGGCGCGGGAGAGCAGGTCGCGGAGCGCATCGAGACAGGACGGTTCCCGTTCCATCGCCCGCAGGACATCCAGACACTGGATGTTGCCGGACCCCTCCCAGATCGAGTTGACCGGTGCTTCCCGGTAGAGGCGCGGGAGGATGGACTCCTCCACGTAGCCATTGCCGCCGA
>SLLM01000284.1 GCA_007134055.1 Ectothiorhodospiraceae bacterium
ATTACCCACGATCTGTCCACCGTGCGCCATTACGCGGATCGGATCTTTGTCATGTACGCCGGAAAGATTGTCGAATCGGCGGCAGTGGAAGACCTGCTGGACGCCCCCTGCCATCCCTACACGCAGGCATTGCTGGCGGCGATTGCCGATCCGGATCCGGACAATGCCCACCACCAGCGGGAAGTGCCGGCTGGGGAAGCCCCGAGCCTGCTCGATCCGCCCCCGGGGTGCCGCTTTCATCCACGGTGCCCCCAGGCAATGGCTGGGATCTGCGACGTCGACGAGCCGCCCGCCTTCCAGCCCCGCCCGGAACACCCATCCAGTTGCTGGCTGCACCGCAGCCCCCGGTGACTACACATGCTCCTGCTGCTGCTGGGTATCCTCCTCTCGATTTCCGGTCTCGGGCTGCTGCTCGGAATGGTTGCCGACCTGGTCGCCACCAGCCTGGTACTGGCGTTGCTGGCTTTCACCGCAGCATTCGGCGGCACGTTGCTGGCGATCGCCGGGATCATCCGCCTGATACGGCCATAGCGAGTGTCGTGCCACCACCCCACGACGTGACCAGCGGACACCCCGGGCAATTCCTGTAGAGAAATAAAATTTCTTGACAGGAAACCAATCCCGGTTTGAAGTGTGCCCATGCTGCAATCCCCCCGCAACCGGGGAGTGGTGTACCGCTGGCCCCGCGATGCGGGCAACGAGCAACCTCCAAGGAGTTCCAGCCATGCTGCCCGACCACGTCAAGACCCTGCTTTCGGATCACGACATCCGCTTCGTACTCGCCCAGTTCGTGGACATCCACGGGGTCGCGAAGACCAAATCCGTGCCCGTGAACTGCCTGATGAACGTGGTGGAGGAAGGCGCAGGCTTCGCCGGTTTCGCAGTATCCGGCCTGGGAATGCAGCCTCACGAGTCCGACTTCATGGCCCGCGGCGACCTGGCAACCCTGAGTATCGTACCCTGGCAGCCCGGTTACGCCCGTATCGCATGCACGGGCTTCGTGGACGACAAACCGCACCCCCTGGACTCGCGCTACGTACTGCAGCGACAGCTGGAGCGACTGGCCGAGCGGGGCTGGACGCTGAACACCGGACTGGAGCCGGAGTTCTGCCTGTTTCAGCGGAATGGCAACGGCGGCCTGCGACCGGAGGACCCCAGCGATACACTGGATAAGCCCTGCTACGACTACAAGGGGCTGTCCCGCTCCCGCGAATTTCTTGAACGACTGGTAGGCAACCTGCAACAGGTCGGCTTCGACATCTACCAGATCGATCACGAGGACGCCAACGCCCAGTTCGAGATCAATTATACTTACAGCGATGCCCTCACCTCCGCCGACCGGTTCGTGTTCCTGCGCATGGGCGCGGGGGAGATCGCCAACGATCTGGGCATGATCTGCTCCTTCATGCCCAAGCCCATGTCCAGCCGTACCGGCAACGGCATGCACTTCCACATGTCGGTCAGCGACGCCGGCGGAGGCAATCTCTTCCATGACGCTGCCGATACCCGTGGCCTGGGACTATCTTCCATCGGATACCACTTTCTCGCCGGGCTTCTGCACCACGCCCGCGCCCTCTGCGCCCTCGCCGCGCCCACGGTGAACTCCTACAAGCGACTCGTGGTAGGTGGTTCAGCCTCCGGCGCCACCTGGGCACCGGTGTACATCACGTATGGTGACAACAATCGCTCCGCCATGGTCAGGGTGCCCTACGGACGGCTGGAGTACCGGCTACCGGACGCAGGCTGCAACCCCTATCTGGTAACCGCGGGGCTGATCGCCGCGGGGCTGGACGGCATTGAGCGCGAACTCGATCCCGGCGAACCCCAGAACATCAATCTCTACGACCTCAGTGCCGAGGATTGCCGCGAGCGTGGTATCGGCATCCTGCCCCAGACCCTCAACGAGGCGCTGGACGAGCTGGAACGCAATCCCCTGTTCCATGAAACCCTCGGGCGCGAAATCATCACCGAGTTCATCAGGATGAAACGCGACGAGTGGATCGAGTACAACCGCCACGTTTCCGAATGGGAAGTCGAGCGTTACGTGGAATTCTTCTGAATCCACCATCCGGGAGAGCAACCATGTGTGGAATCGTAGGCCTGTACCTCAAGGACGCCGCCCTGGAATCACGGCTGGGCGCCCTGTTCGAGCCCATGCTGATCGCGATGAGCGACCGTGGCCCGGACAGTGCCGGGTTCGCCATCTACGGCGATGAGGTACCCGAGGGATGGATCAAGCTCACCCTGCAGAACGAGGCAGCCGGGCACGACTGGGACGCGTTGGTGGCCCGCCTCCAGGAGGAAACCGGGGCCAGCGTGGACTGGTTTCGCAACGCCAGTGCCGCGGTGCTCAAGACCCGATCCACGGAATCCGACCTGCGCGCCTGGCTGACCGCGAATTCACCGCATACCCGGGTCATGAGCGTTGGCCGCAGCATCGAGATTCTCAAGGGTGTGGGGCACCCGCGGCTGGTGGCGGAACGCTTCGGCCTGCGCGGCATGGCCGGCAGTCATGCAATCGGCCACACCCGGATGGCCACGGAAAGTGCGGTCACGATGGCCGGCAGCCATCCCTTTTCCACCGGACACGACCTGTGCCTGGTGCACAACGGTTCCCTGTCCAACCACAACCAGCTGCGCCGGGAGCTGGTTCGCCGGGGCATGCGCTTCGAAACCGACAACGACTCGGAGGTGGCTGCCGCCTACCTGACCCGGAGAATGAGGGACGGGGACACGCTGAGCCAGGCCCTGGAAGCCGCCATCGACGACCTCGACGGCTTCTACACCTTCACCGTGGGCACCCGTAACGGATTCGCCGTGCTGCGCGACCCCATCGCCTGCAAACCGGCGGTGCTGGCGGAGACCGGGGCATTCGTCGCCATGGCGTCGGAATACCGCGCCCTCGCCCGCCTGCCGGGAATACACGAAGCCCGGGTCTGGGAACCGGAGCCCGGGCGGGTCTACGTCTGGGAACAGGGAACCACACAGGTCAGGGAGACGGGCACATGAAGACTGTCAGTCTCGCGGAGCATACGGTCCGGGAGCTCAACCAGATGCTGCACGACCAGGCCCGGCAGCTTACCGAGCCGGAGTGGCTCATCACTGACCCGGACGGCCGTCATGCAATTGCCGCCGGCCTGGATCAGGAACTTGCGATCACCATCGAAGGGCACGCCGGCTATTACTGCGCCGGGATGAACCAGCGGGCGACCGTGACCGTGGAGGGTACGGTCGGGGTCGGTGTGGCGGAGAACATGATGTCGGGACTGGTGCGGGTCCGGGGTGATGCGTCCCAGTCGGCGGGCGCTACCGGCCACGGTGGCCTGCTGGTGATCGAAGGCAACGCCTCGGCACGTTGCGGGATTTCCATGAAGGGAATCGACATCGTCGTGGGCGGGAACGTCGGCCACATGAGTGCGTTCATGGGGCAGGCCGGACGCCTGGTGATCTGTGGCGATGCCGGTGAAGCCCTCGGGGATTCCCTCTACGAGTGCCGTATCTATGTGCGTGGCACCGTGAAATCCCCGGGCGCGGATTGCGTGGAGAAGGAAATGCGCGTGGAACATCGGGAGGAGCTTGCCCGGCTGCTGCAGCAGGCGGGCCTGGACGCGGATCCCGCATCCTTCCGGCGCTATGGCTCCGCCCGCCAGCTCTACAACTTCAAGGTGGACAACGCCGATGCCTACTAGTGTCGTTGCGGGGAACCGATCATGAGCGAGCGAGACCGACAGGCGGGGCTGCGGGAGTCCGCTACCTTCGACCGCCAGACCATCCAGGAGATCCAGCGGGCAGCTGCGACCGGCATCTACGACATCCGGGGCTTCGGAGCCAAGCGACGCGTCCCGCACTTCGACGACCTGCTGTTTCTCGGCGCCAGCATGTCCCGCTATCCACTGGAAGGCTATCGGGAGAAATGCGCGACTGATGTGGTTCTGGGCGACCTGCACGCAGGCAGACCCCTCCACCTCGAGATCCCGGTCACCATCGCGGGAATGAGTTTTGGCGCCCTCTCCGCCCAGGCGAAGGAGGCCCTCGGTCGGGGTGCGTCCGAGGTCGGTACGAGTACCACCACCGGCGACGGCGGCATGACCGACGAGGAACGCGGCCAGTCGCGGCAACTGGTCTACCAGTACCTGCCGTCGCGCTACGGCATGAATCCGGATCACCTGCGGATGGCCGATGCCGTGGAGCTGGTGCTGGGCCAGGGCGCCAAACCGGGTGGCGGCGGCATGCTGCTGGGCCAGAAAATCAGCGACCGCGTGGCAGCGATGCGCACCCTGCCCAAGGGCGTCGACCAGCGCAGCGCCTGCCGCCATCCGGACTGGACCGGACCCGACGACCTCGCAATCAAGATCGAGGAATTGCGCGAGATCACCGACTGGCAGAAGCCCATTTACGTGAAGATCGGCGCCACCCGCACCTACTACGACGTCAAGCTGGCGGTGAAGGCGGGGGCTGATGTGGTGGTCCTGGATGGAATGCAGGGGGGGACGGCGGCGACCCAGGAGGTATTCATCGAACATGTGGGGATTCCCACCCTGGCGGCGATCCCGCAGGCCGTGCAGGCGTTGCAGGAAATGGGGATGCACCGCCGGGTCCAGCTCGTGGTTTCCGGGGGCATCCGCAATGGCGCCGACGTCGCCAAGGCGATGGCGCTGGGCGCGGACGCCGTCGGCATCGGTACCGCGGCGCTGATCGCGCTGGGCTGCAACCATCCGCGCTGGGAAGAGGACTACGCGCGGATCGGGTCGGCGGCCGGTTTCTATGACGATTATCACGAAGGACGGGATCCGGCCGGAATCTCCACCCAGGACCCGGAACTGGCAGCCAGGCTGGACCCGGTCGCCGGTGGACGCCGGCTTGCCAACTTCCTGCGGGTCATGACCATGGAGGCACAGACCATTGCCCGGGCCTGTGGGAAATCCCACCTGCATAATCTGGAGCCGGAAGACCTGGTGGCCATCACGATCGAGGCCTCGGCCATGGCACGGGTACCGCTGGCCGGGACCGACTGGATTCCCGGCCGCGGCGGCCCGGGATTCTAGGCCGCACCGTGGGCAGGTCCCCCTTCCTACCGAAGACGCTGGCGACACGGCATGTCGACGAGGATCGCAGTCACGGACTGGAGCGCTACATCGGCACCGTACTGCGGCAGGCCCGGACCGCGCAGGGGCTCACCATCGCCGAGGTGGCGGAGCTCGCCGGCCTCAGTTCGGGAATGGTGAGCAAGATCGAAAACGGCCAGGTCGCCACCAGCCTCGACTCCCTTGCCCGCCTGACGAGCGCCCTGGGCCTGACCCTCTCCCAGCTCTTCCGGGACTATGACTCGCCCCAGGGAAGCGCCCAGCTCGTCAGGGCCGGGGAAGGCCTGGAAGTGGTCCGTCGCGGCACGCGCCGGGGCCATACCTACCACATGCTCGCCTAC
>SLLM01000220.1 GCA_007134055.1 Ectothiorhodospiraceae bacterium
ATCACACCGACCGTCGTGCGCCCAACCCGGCACGCCAGATTTCCTGCAGCGTGGTAATGCCCGCCTCGACCCGGCTCATGCCCTCTTCCAGCAGGAAGTGATGGCGGTTCTCGCCCAGGTAACTACGCAGTGACCGTTCCGGGGCGTGCTCCAGCAGCAGCTGCTGGTCGTCCGCGCCCAGGCGCCAGACTTCGAACAGGCCGGTACGGCCACTGTAGCCGATGCCCTTGCATTGCCCGCAGCCAACGGGCCGCCAGACCCGATCCGGCACCTCCCGGCCGAGTCGTTGCAGGAAGCGCCGCTCCCGGTCGCTGGGCGGGTGCTGCTGCCGGCAGTATCGACACAATGCCCGCACCAGGCGCTGGGAGACGACGATCTCCAGGTTGGCGGCAATCTCGAAATCGTCGGTTTCGTAGTTGCGCAGCGTGGTGATGGCGCCAACGGCATCGCGGCTGTGGAGGGTGGCCATCAGCGTCCTGCCGCTGGAGGCAATGTCGTTGGCTGCCCGGGCAGAGGCGCTGTCCCGGATTTCCCCCAGCAGAATGCAGTCCGGATCCAGCCTGAGCACGTTGCGGGTTCCGCTGGCGAATGTGAAGCCGTGCTCGGGATTGACCGGCATCTGGTTGATGCCGTCAATCTCGTATTCCACCGGATCCTCCAGCGTGACCACGTTGCGCTCGACACCCCGCAGCCGGTGCAGCAGCGCATACAGACTGGTGGTCTTGCCGGCGCCGGTGGGGCCGGTGACCAGCAGCATGCCGCTGCTCGACTCCAGCCAGTCCGACAACAGGTCGGTCTGCCCGGCGCTGAGGCCGAGGCTTTCCAGTTCGGTATGTGCGAGCCCGCCACTGAGGATCCGCAGGGCCAGCTTGTCCCCGCGCAGGCAGGGCGCAACCGTGAGGCGCAGGTCCAGCCCCTGGTCGTCCAGCTGCCAGGTGAAGCGGCCGGTTTCCGGTGTCTGTACCGGCATGGGATTGAGCTGGGCCAGCGTCTTGAGCTGGTTGCTCAGGCGCAGGGCCAGGGGTTCCGCCAGGGTACAGACGTCGACAATGGCGCCGTCGACACGAAACCGCAGCCGTCGTCCGCCAAGACCGGGATCCAGATGCACGTCGGAAGCACCGGCGGCCACGGCATCCTGCAACAGCATTTCCGCCTCGAAGGGGCGCTCCTCGTCGCCTTCCAGGGGCCGCTGACTGGCCAGCAGGCGTTCCGCCAGGTGGGTGAGTTGCGGGCGTTGCAGGGTTTCCTCATTCACCGCCATGGAGCCTCCAGGGAAGATCGTTCGACCGAAGCATAACCGCGACGCAGGCACGGTCGCAGGCACATGTCACATTCGCGTGCATCCGACCGTCCACGCCGGCATCGCAAGTGAGTATCATGTGCTGCGGAAACAGACCATGAACCGCGTCAGCGGAGGCTGAACTCAATGTCGGAACCAAACCATCCCCCGGAAAAGCCCTACGGCATCCGCACAACGTTGCCGGAGAATTCGCCGTTTGCCGCTCCCCACCTCCTGGGACCGGACTGGGAAGCGTACAAGTGGTATGCGACGGCCCGGGAACGGGATGTCGCGATGGAGGAAATGCTGGCCAAGCACCCCTGGTCGCGACCGGGCGACCGCCCGGCGATTCGCTGCACGCCGATCAACCGCTAGCGCCATCACCCGGGACCGTGGGCGAATGCCCGCGCAGGCCCGTGCCGGCGCCGGGCAGGGCTCAGCCGCGGAGTGTGGGCGACGGTCGATTACGCGGTGCTACGCCGTGGTCGCACGGCGCAGTGCCTCCAGCAGGTCTTCCCTGGCCACCACGCCCACAAGCGTGCCATTGGCCTCGGTGACCGGCAGGCTCTTCACGCGTAGTTCCACGAGCTGCTGCAGGGTGCGGGTCAGAGGCGTATCCGGGGAAACCGTCACCGGAACACGGCTCATGACGGTGGCCACCGGCTCCGCCATGATTTCCATGTAGGGAGGCACGATGTGCTGCGGATTCAGGGTAAACGCCCTGAGCACATCCATCTTCGTGAGCACCCCCGTGAGCGTACCGTCGGAATCGACGACGGGCATGCCGTTGAATCCATGCTCCTCGAAGAGGGCCTGGGCATCCCGCAGGCTGTGTTCCGGTGTCACCGTAACCGGATCCCGGGTCATCACATCCGCTACGCGGTAATGGATGAAATCGTACATCGCGCCTCCCCCGATGGTTCCTGGCGCCAGTGTACGTCGGCGCTCGCGGGTGGTGAAGGGTGACGTGCAAGGCCGTGGCGTTGCGGAAGATCGCATGCCTCGAGAACGCAGCAATGGGCACACCCCCGGAAGAGGTCGCCCCAACGCCATCAGGCTTCCTTCCGGGAGGGAATATCCGGGATACCGCCGGAATATTCGTATCCGCCTGTAACAAAAGGAAAAACGGTGACGCCCCGCATTTGATAGTGTCGACAGCCTTGCCGGAGCTGCCGCCCCCGCTGTGGACAGGGCACGCCAAGCTACTTGTTCATAAAGACTTTTTCCGATGGCACACATGATGCTTCGGTTGCCGGATGGTCACACGGGGGAAGCACTTATGCGCCAGGTGGACTCCGATCACCGATTCCAGCGAAACAGGTGGAGCAGAAGCAGTCAGGGATTGGCAATGATCGCCGCAGCGCTGCTTCTGACCGCCTGTTTCGGTGGCAGCAGCGGAGGCGGGAGCAGTAATGACGAAGGTGGCGGTGGTGGGGGCGGATCCACCTTCGCCGCCGAAGACGAGAACACGGCCGGCAGGGCAGCATTCCTGACAACCAACATCGCCAGTGGCGATCCGGGGGCGTTCGTCGCGAGCCTGTTCGACGGCAACCCGGCCCTGGTCCCGGCGTACGCACAAACGAGCGGGCTTCCCGCGGGCGGCCTCATCCTGGCGGCAGGCACGGCCGTCGCAACCGTGGACGGCGAGACGGCGGCTTGCGCCACCAGCGGCACCCGAACGCAGACGACAACCAACGGCACCATCACCGTGGTCTATGACGACTGCCTGAGCGAGTCACCCGGCGGCTCTGGCACATTCGCCAACGGCACGATGCATCGCACGGCGGTCGAGCCACTGGATGGCTATACCCAGGCCTGGCTGTACGAGTTCGAGGATCTCAGCACCGCAAACACGACCAACAACGACACCATCCTCAATGTGTTCAACGGCGAATACCGTGAAGACACGACGGAATCCGGGGATATTCGCCGCGAGCTCTCGCTCACGACCACGACGGAGCTGGATTGCAAGGACGAGAACGCAACCGCCACCGCCATCCAGTCCCTGCTGATCGAAGGCACTGCTGCCGGCGGGGGCATCATGGAGATAACCGTCAGCGGGACCATGGACGGCACTGGCGACCCATCGCTCGGGGTTGCGTTCTCCATCGAGACGCTCGAACCGGTGCGGGTGCATTCCGCCCCCGGCTCAACCCCCTTCTCGGGGAAAGTCCTGCTGACCGACGCAGACGACGCCGAGCTGCTTCTGGAGTACGTCGAAGGGGGCATCTATGTCGGGGAGACGTTCCATACCTGGGGCGAGTTCGACTCCCGCTTCCGTGGCAGCCTGACCACCGACATGAACTGTTTCACGTTCGTCGAGGAGCTGCCGGATACGCCGCCCGCGGATCCGGGCGACGTCGAATCCCAGGGCTCCCTTTCCATCACCGGTCCCGCCACCAGCGTCATCGGTGATTCGTTCAACGCCACCGGTCCGACGTTCCCCTTCGTTTCCGGTTCGATCCGCTCCTTCCAGTGGAACGAGGCGCGACCGGATTTCACGGCCATGGGCGTTGGCGTGGTATTCGACGCCGGACAGCCGGTGACCGTGGAGCTTGTCTGGGAGAGCCTCTCGGACGAAGGCCCGCAGCGATACGCGATCAGCTGTGTCGAGGGAGGCGGCCCGGGCACCGGTCCGCCTGGGGACTGCGACGGCATGGCGCTGGACCTGGATGAGGGAGCCGTCCATTTCGACGTGACCCTGCAGCCGATGGTGGCGCCGGCACCGGCAAGCCCCATTACTGTCTCGGGTACGCTGTTCTTCCAGTAGCGCCCGTATCCCCAGGTACGCGCGCATCAACGCGTGGCTCTTGACCGCCGCTCCCAGCGGGAGCGGCGGCATCGCGTAGTTGCCATACCCGAATGGTTGCCAATCACGAGAGCCATCGGATGCGGCAAAGTTTGACGTGCGTCAATAAATGTACGTGACATACATCGTTTAATGCACCTCAACAGATTATAGCTCTTTCATTCACTTTTCGGAGAAACCGCCATGAAAGCAACCAACGCACTTGCCCTCGGCTCGGCCCTCGTGGCCATGGGATTCGGTGTGACGGCCACCGCCGTTGACGTCGACAACCTGCCCCGGGAAACCCAGACCCTGGTCGCCCCCCCCGGTGTACCGGATCACGAGCAGGTGGCAACAGCCGGCCCCCGGGTTATCGAGGTTGAGCTCACCATCGAGGAAAAGAAGGCCGAGATCGCTCCCGGGGTGGAGGCCTGGCTGATGACCTTCGGCGGCACCGTGCCCGGGCCCCTGATCGTTGCCCACGAGGGCGATTACGTGGAGGTGAACCTGCGCAACCCGGATACCAACCAGTTCGTGCACAACATCGACTTTCACTCGGCCACCGGCGCCATGGGTGGCGGCGCGCTCACCATGATCGGCCCGGGCGAGGAAGTCACGTTCCGCTTCAAGGCAACCAAGGCGGGCGTGTTCGTCTACCACTGCGCGCCCGGTGGCAGCATGACGCCCTGGCACGTGGTGACCGGCATGAACGGCACCATCATGGTATTGCCACGAGACGGCCTCAAGGATGAGAACGGCGACCTGGTGGAATACGACCGCGCCTTCTACATCGGCGAGCAGGACCTCTACGTGCCCCGGGACGAGAACGGCAGCTTCAAGAGCTACCCCTCGCTCGTGGCCAGCATGACCGACACCATGAACACCATGCGGGGCCTCATTCCCAGCCACATCGTGTTCAACGGCGCGGTGGGCGCACTCACCGGCGACAACGCCCTGGAAACCAGCGTCGGCGAGAAGGTGCTGTTCATCCACGGGCAGGCCAACCGTGACACCCGACCGCACATCATCGGTGGTCACGGTGACCTGGTGTGGACCGGGGGATCGTTCCGCAATCCGCCCGCGGTGGACCAGGAGACCTGGCTGATCCCCGGCGGCACCGCGGTGGCGGCGCTCTACGAGTTCCAGCAGCCCGGCCTGCACGCCTACGTCAACCACAACCTCATCGAGGGCATCGAACTTGGTGCCGCTGCCCACATCAACGTGGAAGGCGAGTGGAACGACGACCTGATGAAGGTCATCAGGCCGAAGAGCGACATCTAACGCTCTCGGTGTGTCCCGGTTCACCCTCCTTCCTCCTGGGTGAACCGGGCCCTGGCCGGGCCCTGCAGG
>SLLM01000317.1 GCA_007134055.1 Ectothiorhodospiraceae bacterium
ACGCCGGCCGCCGGCCAGGCCGCAATCCGCGCTGCCTCCTCCGGCGGCCGGGACAGGCCATCGCCGTCCAGGGCGCAGGCCGTCAACACCAGACAGAGAAACGCCTGCAACGTCAGTACTCGCATGCTACGGGCCAATGGCGCCTGCACCGCGGTTTCCTCCAGTGGGGTCCCCGGCGCGCATCACGGCACATGGCTGCCGCCGGGGAACCGTATCGCCGCAACCGGGCTGCCGCGGTCCGGGCGCGAGCGACTGCCACGGCGGGCATCGCCGACCGACTGGCCGGCCGCCGGATTGCCTACTATGCTCAGCGGGAGTGCCCATGCTCGATAATGCTCATGGGCAGGAAGGGTTGCAATGACGCGTTGCCGCGGTCTCAAGGCCCGCAGGAACGGCCCGCTCCTCCCACGGGAACATGCGTGCCGGGAGGCCTATTGCCATCGCCGGCCCCCCCGGCCGCATCCTCCGCACTCCGATTTCGAACCCCATGGCCCGGGCGCGGAAGTTCCGCCTTCCGGACCGTCCTGCTCCGTCTTCCCTACACCACCGGAGTTTCCGGTCCATCGTCCGTTCCCCCTGCCGGTGCCCCGCGGCCCGCCCCGGCCATCGCCACAAGAACAGCCACGGGGATGGATTCCAGCCGGGGAGGAGCAATCATGAAGCTGAAACGCCATTTTTTCATCAGTGACGATCTCGATGACCTGGAACGTTTCGAGGAGGACCTTGAACAGGCTGGAATCGTGACGCCGCAGATCCACGTTCTGACTCTCAACGACAGCGGCGCCGAGAATCATCACCACCTCCACCAGGTAACGGAGTTCATGAAACGGGACGTGGTGCATTCGACGCTCATCTGCGCCGTCGCCGGATTCTGCGTCGCCATACTGGTGCTGCTCGTCGCCTGGCTTGCCGGGTGGACGAATACCGCCGCCGGCTGGCTCCCGTTCGTCTTCCTCGCCATTGTCCTGTTCGGATTCATTACCTGGGAAGGCGGACTCAGGGGCATCGAGACACCCAATACGCACTTCCAGCGCTTCGAGCGCGCTCTGCAGGACGGTAAGCACGTGTTTTTCGTCGATGTGGCGCCGGGCCAGGAAAAGCTGGTCAGGGAGCTGGCCCGCAATCACCCGACCGCCGAGGCGGCGGGTACCGCACCCGGGGCACCAGGATGGCTGGTGTTCTCCCAGCACCGCCTGCGGCGCTTCTTCGCGGATACGTTCCCGTAGGGAATGTCCAGCAGTCGGGCAGCACGCCTGCGTGCGCCCCGTAACCGGATCGAGCGCCCATGACTCTGGCCATCATCCTGACCATCATCATCATCGCCTCCGTTGCGTTCCACTTCCTCAACCCGTGGACGCTGACCGAGCTGGCGTCCAACTGGGCCTCCATGGACGCCATGCTGCACATCTCCTTTGCCGTCACGGGGCTGGTGTTCGTCGCAGTCAGCGCCTTCATGGTCCTCGCAATCGTCCGCTACCGCCACCGCCCCGGCCACAAGGCGGAGTTCTCGCCGGACAACCGGCGGCTGGAATGGTGGCTGCTCGGCCTCACGACCCTGGGCATCATCGCCCTGCTGGCACCGGGACTGGTGGTCTACTACGACTTCATCCGCACGCCGGAAGACTCCATGGAAGTGGAGGTGGTGGGCGAGCAGTGGCGTTTTTCCTACCGCTATCCTGGTGAGGACGGCACATTCGGCACATCGGATGTGCGCCTGGTTTCCTCCGACAATCCGCTGGGACTCGATCCGGACGATCCGGCGGGCCATGACGACATCATCGTTGTGGGAGGCGACCTGCGCCTGCCCGTGGACCAGCCGGTAAAGGTACTGATGCGGGCCAAGGACGTGCTGCACAACTTCTTCGTGCCCCAGTTCCGGGCAAAGATGGACATGGTCCCGGGCATGGTGACCCATTTCTGGTTCACGCCCACAAGCACCGGCGAGTTCGAGGTGATCTGCGCGCAGCATTGCGGGGTCGGCCACTACAACATGCGCGGCAGTGTGCGGGTGATGGAACCGGAGGCGTTCGACGAATGGCTGCAGGCGCAGCCCACCTTCGGAGACATGCTCGCCGAGCTGGAGGACCGCGAGGAAGAGGATCCGCAGATCGCCCGCGGCAGGACGATTGCCGACCAGGAGGGTTGCTTCGCCTGCCACAGCGTGGACGGCAGCCGCCGGGTCGGCCCCACCTGGCTCAACCTGTATGGCAGCGAGGTCACCCTTGTGGACGACACCACGGTGATTGCCGACGAGGCCTATATCCGCCGCTCCATCACCGATCCCCGGGCCGAGCTGACCCAGGGCTTTCCGCCGGCGATGCCCGCCTATGACTTCGAGGACGACGTGATGGATGCACTGGTGGCTTACATCCGCAGCCTGGCGCAGGACTCCCCCGATGAAACGGAGGAAACCGCCCCGGACCACGCCTCCCCGGAACCCGACGATCAAGCCCTGAGGAGGTAGATCATGGCCTATGTCGCCTCCGCGGACAGCCACGCCCATCACGAGCCACGCAGCTTCGTGACCCGCTACATCTGGAGCCAGGACCACAAAGTCATCGCGATCCAGTACTCCCTCACCGCCATTGCGGTAGGGCTGGTGGCCCTGGTGCTCTCCGGACTGATGCGTATCCAGCTGGGATTCCCGGACACGGATATCGTGGATGCGTCGTCCTACTACCAGTTCATGACCCTGCACGGCATGATCATGGTGATCTACCTGCTGACGGCGCTGTTCCTGGGCGGCTTCGGCAATTACCTGATCCCGCTCATGGTCGGGGCCCGGGACATGGTCTTCCCCTACCTGAACATGCTGAGCTACTGGTTCTACCTGCTGTCGGTCGTCGTGCTGATGGCAAGCTTCTTTGTCCCCGGCGGGCCCACCGGCGCCGGCTGGACCCTGTACCCGCCCCAGGCGATTACCGGGGGCACGCCAGGGGCCGACTGGGGCATCATCACGATGCTGGTCTCCCTGGCAATCTTCATCGTCGCGGCCACCGCCGGTGGCTTGAACTACGTCACCACGGTCCTGCAGGCCCGCACCCGGGGCATGACCCTGATGCGCATGCCGCTCACTGTCTGGGGTATCTTCATCGCCTCCATCATGGCGCTGCTGGCCTTCCCGGCGCTGTTCGTCGCCGCCGTGATGATGATCCTCGACAGCCTGCTGGGGACCAGTTTCTTCATGCCGGCAGTAATCGCCATGGGTCAGCAGCTCCCCCACGAGGGCGGCAGTCCGTTGCTGTTCCAGCACCTGTTCTGGTTCTTCGGCCACCCGGAGGTCTACATCGTCGCCCTGCCGGCCTTCGGCCTGGTTTCCGACCTGATCAGCACCCATGCGCGGAAGAACATCTTCGGCTATCACATGATGGTCTGGGCCATCGTCATCATCGGCGGTCTGAGCTTCTTCGTCTGGGCCCATCACATGTACGTCAGCGGGATGAACCTCTCCTTCGGGTTCTTCTTCGCCATCTCCACGCTGATCATCGCGGTACCCACGGCAATCAAGGTCTACAACTGGATCCTCACCCTGTGGAAGGGTGACATCCACCTGACGGTACCGATGCTGTTTGCCATCGGCTTCATCCTCACCTTCGTGGTCGGCGGCCTCACGGGCCTGTTCCTGGGCAACGTGGTGGTGGATATCCCGCTGGCCGATACGTACTTCGTCGTCGCCCATTTCCACATGGTGATGGGTGTGGCCCCCATCCTGGTGGTCTTCGGTGCCATCTATCACTGGTTTCCCAAGATCACCGGACGGATGATGAACGACACCCTGGGCCACCTGCATTTCTGGATTACGTTCCTGGGTACGTACGCCATCTACTTCCCCATGCACTACCTGGGCATTCTGGGCATGCCGCGGCGCTACTACGCCTATGAGGATTACGAATTCATCCCCCAGTCCGCCCACGACCTCAATACCTTCATCACGGTCATGGCGCTGCTTGTGGGGTTCGCCCAGGTACTGTTCCTGTGGAACATGTTCTGGAGCGCCCTCCGGGGCCGCGAAGCGGGACCCAACCCCTGGAACGCCACCAGCCTGGAATGGCAGACACCGGAAACCCCGCCGAAGCACGGCAACTGGGGCGAAACTCTGCCCGAAGTGTATCGCTGGGCCTACGATTACAACGTCCCCGGCGCGCCCCGCGACTTCATTCCTCAGAACCAGCCCCACGACGAGCCGCAGCCCTCGGATCCGGCGTCCGGACACGCCAGGGAGAAGCCATCATGAGTTCCTGGGTACGGTACGACGCCAAACGGGGCACCATCGAACCCGATCCCGGCAGGCGGTCCTGGAGCGGTCCCCGGGATCACCCGGTCCTCGCACGTCGGGGGCTGTTGCTGTTCCTGGTCCCTCTGAGCTCCATGTTTGCGCTGGTGGTTGCCGCCTACGTGATGCGCCGTCAGTTGGGCGACTGGCAACCTGTGCCCCTGCCCTGGCAGCTGTGGCTGAGCACGGCGTTGCTTGTCGGCAGCAGCCTTGCCTTCGAACGGGCACGGCGGGCCGCCACCAGCACGGCGTCCGTGGACCTGCGCCCTGGCCTGCTGCTCGCTGCCCTGTTGACCGTGGGCTTTCTCGGATCCCAGCTATGGGCCTGGCAGGTGCTCCTCGACCGCGGATACACGCTGGCCGGGAACCCTGCCAGCAGCTTCGTCTACCTCATGAGCGGGCTGCACGCCCTGCACCTGGTCGGCGGGCTGCTCGCCTGGCTCCGCGCCCGGGCTGCGCTGGGCCGCGGCGAACCCGAAAAGGCCCGCGTGGTAATCCGGCTCTGCGCCGTGTACTGGCATTTCCTGCTGGTGGTGTGGCTGGTCCTGTTCGGCGTCCTGTTGTTGCTCGCCTGAGGAGAACCGATTCATGAGCGATCACGCCCCGGAGCACGACAGCACCTCCCCCTCTCCGGCTGCGGCCGGCTGGCGCAGCCTCGTGGACGACTGGTCCGGCGACCGGCAGACCTTCCCCCGTGTCTCCTGGGGCAAGGCCATGATGTGGATCTTCCTGCTCAGCGACACCTTTGTCTTCAGCCTGCTGCTGGTGGGATACATGGCAGTCCGCCTGACCACACCCCAGCCCTGGCCGGACACCAGCGAGGTTTTCGCACTGACCCTGTTCGGCCACGAGTTCCCGCTGCTGCTGATCGCCATCATGACGTTCATCCTCATCACCAGCAGCGGCACGATGGCGATGGCCGTGAACTACGGCTACCGGCGCAATCGCAGACTCGCAGCGCTGTTCCTGTTGCTCACGGCACTGCTCGGCCTCACTTTCGTAGGCATGCAGGCCTACGAATGGACCGATCTGATCATGAAAGGGGTGCGCCCCTGGGAAAACCCCATGGGTGCACCCCAGTTCGGATCCGCCTTCTTCATGATCACGGGCTTCCACGGGCTGCACGTATCCA
>SLLM01000067.1 GCA_007134055.1 Ectothiorhodospiraceae bacterium
CGCCGCGGCCCCGCCAGTGCCGCCGGGCGGCCTCCAGCAGCACGCAGGTGCCGGTGACGTTGGTCTCGACGAAGCCTAGCGGGCCGTCGATGGAGCGGTCCACATGGGATTCCGCGGCGAAGTGCACCACCGCGTCGAAGTCGTGTTCGGCGAACAGGCCGTCCACCAACGCCTGGTCGGCGATGTCCCCCTGCACCAGCCGGAAGGCTCGGTGTTCCCGGCAGGCGGCCAGGTTCACCGCGTGGCCGGCGTAGGTCAGCGCGTCGAGGACCACCAGGCGCTCCGGCTCGTGCCGATCGAGCCAGTAGTGGACAAAGTTGGTGCCGATGAAACCCGCTCCGCCGGTGACCAGCATCCGACGGGGGTTGAAGCCGGTATGCGTGTTCATGTCAGAGTAGCTCCCCGAGGTCGGCAGCCAGCGCCTGGCGCCAGTCGGGCTGCGGAATGTCGAACACCTGCGCCAGGCGGGAGCAGTCCAGCACGGAGTTGGCCGGCCGTCTCGCGGGGGTCGGGTAGTCTGCCGTCGTGATCGGCGCCAGGGCCGGAGTGCGAGTCATGCCCCGCGCGGCCGCCTGGCGGAAGATCTCCGTCGCGAAGCCGTACCAGCTCACCGCGGGCGCTCCGCAATAGTGGTAGGTGCCCCAGGGCAGTGCGCCGCTGGCCTTGTAGTGCGCGAGCAGGCGCAGCGTGCAGCCGGCAATGTCCCGGGCCGCCGTGGGGCCGCCCACCTGGTCGTCAACGATGCGCAGCGTCGGCCGCTCGCCGCCGAGCCGCAGCATGGTCTTCACGAAATTGCTACCGGTGGCGCTGAAGACCCAGCTCACCCGCAACACCAGGTGGGCGTCCAGCGCTTCGCGCACGGCCTGCTCCCCGGCCAGCTTGCTCTCGCCGTAGGCGCCGAGGGGGTCGGGCCGGTCGTCTTCGCGGTAAGGCCGGTCCAGGGAGCCGTCGAAGACGAAATCGGTGGAGTAGTGCAGCAGGGGAATGGTTCGCGCCGCGCAGCTCCGCGCGAGAATGCCGGCGGCGTCTGCGTTGATGCGGTGGGCCGGCCCCGGTTCGCTCTCGGCCTTGTCCACGGCAGTGTAGGCGGCGGCGTTGACGACTGCGTCCGGGGCATGGCGGGCGAGCACGTCGAGCACTGCCGGTTCACTGGAGATGTCGAGTTCCGCCCGACCGAGGGGGATGCAGGTCAGCTCCGGCTGATCGCGCATGACGGCTGCGAGCGCCTGGCCCACCTGGCCGTTACTGCCGGTCACGAGTATTCGCATCCGGCTACTCCACTGACGGCAAACTGGCGGGGTCGGCATCGGCCAGTGCCGGCCAGTCACGGTCCCGCCCGGAGACAGTGGGCGAAGGCACGCCCCAGTCGATGTCGAGCCCCGGGTCGTCCCAGGCGATGCCGTACTCGTCGCCGGGGGCGTAGTAGTCGCTGCAGCGATAGCAGAAGTCCGCCGACTCCGAGAGCACGCAGAAGCCGTGGGCGAATCCCGGCGGTACCCAGAGCTGGTGATGCTGCTCGTCGTCAAGCGTCACGCCGGCCCAGCGGCCGAAGGTGGGGGAGCCGCGGCGGATGTCCACCGCTACGTCGTAGACCCGGCCGCGGGCCACGCGGACCAGCTTGCCCTGCGGGTTGGCGAGCTGGTAGTGGAGGCCGCGGAGCACGCCGTAGCCGGAGCGGGACTGGTTGTCCTGCACCAGCCGCCCGGTGAGGTGCCGGTAGTCACGCTCCCGCCAGGTCTCCAGGAAAAACCCCCGGGCGTCGCCGTGGACCCTCGGCTTGAAGAGCAGCAGGCCGGGCAGGGAGAGTTCCTCGATCTCCATCCGTCAGCCCCTGCCCCGCAGCAGCCCGAGCAGATAATCGCCATACCCGCTCTTGCGCAGGGGGGCCGCGAGCGCCTCGAGCTGCCCGGCGTCGATGAAGCCCTGGCGGTAGGCCACTTCCTCCGGGCAGCAGATCTTGAGCCCCTGGCGTTCCTCCATCACGGCAATGAAATTGGCGGCGGCCAGCAGCGAGGCGTGGGTGCCCGCGTCCAGCCAGGCGCTGCCCCGCCCCATGCGTTCCACGTGCAGGGCATCCTGGTCCAGGTAAGCCTGGTTGACGTCCGTGATCTCGAGCTCGCCCCGGGCGGAGGGACGGACGGCCCTGGCGATGTCCACTACCTGGTTGTCGTAGAAATAGAGGCCGGTGACGGCGGTGCGGGAGGCGGGGTTTTCTGGTTTCTCGACGATGGAGACAGCCCGGCCGCTGTCGTCGAAATCCACCACGCCGTAGCGCTGCGGATCCCGCACCGGGTAGCCGAACACCGTCGCGCCAGTCTCGCGGCCCGCGGCTCGGCGCAACAGCGCCTCCAGCCCGTGGCCGTAGAAGATGTTGTCGCCGAGGATCAGGCTTACCGGGTCACTGTTGATGAAGCGCTCGCCGATCAGGAACGCCTCCGCGAGGCCCCGCGGCTCCGGCTGCTCGGCGTAGGAGAGCGACAAGCCCCAACGCTCGCCGTCGCCGAGGAGTTGCCGGAATTGCGGCAGGTCCTTGGGGGTGCTGATGATGAGCAGCTCGCGGATACCGGCCAGCATCAGCGTCGAGAGCGGATAGTAGATCAGCGGCTTGTCGTAGACGGGGACAAGCTGCTTGCTGACCGCGAAGGTCAGCGGGTAGAGGCGCGTCCCCTCGCCGCCGGCCAGAATGATGCCTTTCATGGAATGGTCCTGGAACTGCCTCAGCCATCATCTCCGGTAGCGGAAAAGCGTTCCTGCAACCGTTCGACGAGTTCCCAGTTGACAGCCACATTCTCGTTCGCGCGCAGTCCGGAGAGGTGGTTGTTGCGCGCGTCACGACGCAGACGCTGGGCAAGTTGTGCGCGGATCTCGTCTTCCACTTCCTCGAAGTCTCGCTGCCGGGCGGGGTGGTGATTCTGCACCTCGATGAGATGGAAGCCAAACTCCGTTTCTACCGGCTGGCTGAGCTGGCCGGGTGGGAGGGAGAACACGGTATCCTCGAACGGGCCCACCATGCGGCCACGGGCGAAGCGGCCGAGGTCCCCGCCGCTGGCGCTGGAGCCCGGATCCTCCGAGTATTCGCGGGCGGCGTCGGCGAATTCGATGTCCCCGGAGGCAATGCGCTCGCGCAGCTCCTCGGCGGCGGTACGGGCGTCCCCGGCATCGGTCTCTGCGGTGGAGAACAGGATATGCCGCGCCTCGGCTTCCTCGCGCGTGCGGTACTCCCGGCGATTGGCCTGGTAATGCTCCCGGGCAAGGCGGCTGACGCTTTGATCCGCGACAGCATCCTGCTCCACCTGACGGAGGCGTTCCCGTGCCAGCAGGCTTTCCTGGCGTTGACGGACCACGAGCGCGGTGCGCGGGTCCTCGTCGAAGCCCTCGGCCTCCGCAAATCGGCTGATCGCCTTGCGGAAGAAAACGCGTTTGGCCAGGGCCTGCGCCTCGTCGGGCTGCTCGCGAAGGGCGCGGCGCTGCTGTGTGTTGAGCGATGCGAAGGCGGCGTCCAGGTCAGCTCGTGTAACGGTGATGTCCCCGTCGGAAAGTATGATGTCTTCGGCCGCCAGGGCGGGCACGGTGCAGGAGGCCAGCAGGAGGGCTAGGGCCAGGGTACGGGGGATGGTCATGGTCACGCGGACTCCTCCGAACGAGAGCAGAAAGCCAAGCGGGAAGCCTAAAGCAACGCCGGGTGCCGAACAAGGATCACGTGGTGGTGGGGGGCGTGTCAGCTCGGGGAAACCAACAGGAAGACCGATCCGCATACAAAAAAAGGAAGGGCGGCCAAGCCAGCCCTTCCCGGGAGAAGAGGGGGAACCATGCAGACCCCTTCTTTCAGTCGGTCGCGTTCGGCGAGTTCTCCAATACGAAGGCAGATCGGCCTTGCACTGCAGATCACGCTCGAATGGCCAACACTGGAAGTATACTGGAATCTGGCTCTACCGTCTGCAAAAAAACGCCCACCACTGGTGGGCGTTTCAAACAGATTACACCGCTTGGAAGTAAGCGTTCTTAGTCGGGGCCGTTAATCGCCGCGCAGGAAGTCAAAGCTAAAGTCTTCCCGCTCGTAACGGTGGTTCCAGGTGCCGCCGTAGTTCCTCAGTGCCTCGCCGTCGACAACACCGGTGTTGATGATGTCGATGGCCATGAAGCCCAGGGCCGGCAGTCCATCCTTGGCACCTTCAGCGGTGAGATCAAGAATCATCCAGCCATGATCGCCGTCAAGCTGCTCGATCTGAATATTCTGGCGTGTGGTGGTGCCGCCGAGAACACTTGAGGGCATCGTCAGATCTTCCGCAGTCTCCGCATCATTGATCGAGACAACGTTCATCTCGAAGCAGAGCGAGGTGACATCCGGAGCAGTCGGGAGGCCCGGTGAGAAGCCGACCCCGCTGGGCTGTTCGGGAGTCTCCTCACGCTCTTCACGATCGAAGATCCGGAAGTTGACCGGCTCACAGGCCTGGCCGAGATTCTCGTTGAAGGCAACAGTGAACGGAGGAATTACATCGTCGTTATTGCCTTCGAAGTGGATGGCGTCAATGTCCGGATCATCCTCGTGCCCTTCCGGGAAATTGCCGTCCGTCACATGGAATTTCTTGGTCGGGAAGGTGACAACCCAGTCGGTACCAGCGTTGATGGTTTCGTCAACAACATATTCATTCATGACGCTGCTGACCATCAGGGAGGCGTTGACGGCCTCGAGATGACGGAGCGGGTCGTCGACCGCACCCGACGTCATTGTGCTCAAGTCAGGCAGATCCCAATACTGGAGTTCATCGTTCTTTGCTGCCTTCAGGCCTTCATCTCGCGTGTATTCAAGAAGGTCGGCGTTAGTGTCCTCGTTCTGCGAGAAGAACAAAGTGGTGCCGTCTCCAGACTCACCAAAGCCATGAACGTCAACGGTGTCCAGCGCCGTCATCTCGAAGGGCTTGTAGGTGCCCCGGAGCACATTGATAACGGCAGTGTTACCGAAGAGGCCGCCGGTCGGGCTGTCAAAATTCGCCGTGAAGGTGGAGCCAGCATGAGTGAAGCTGACCGTTTCGTTCGCATTCTCAGGATAGAGGAGATCACCGTCGATCCTGTGCTCGTTGAGGGAAACAGCCACGTCACAGTTCCGTGGCACGCCATCACTGTCATGCTTGACGGCGTAGCGCAGGGTGCCAGAGGTGCTGGTGTCACCAGGGAAAGTCGCCATTTCGATGATCTCGAAATAACCCTCGGCCACACGATCCATGGCTGTTGGAAGGTCACCGTTCTCATCACCCTCGTACTCGTCGGGGATGTACGTGGGCAGGAACATCGCACCAGTAGCGTTCGGATCACTGGAGATGTTCGGCACCGTGCAGGTGTTGTCCGCAGATACGAGCACCGTCTGACCGGCATCGTTCTGGGTAACCATGCC
>SLLM01000343.1 GCA_007134055.1 Ectothiorhodospiraceae bacterium
CTCCGGCGAGACCATGTTGCGCGCCGCCCATTCCTGGCATGGTTCCTTCGATGTCCGGCTGCACGACTCGATGCGATTCCTGGCGGACATGGGACAATCCGAACGGGTACTGGCCTCTCTTGCAGGCGGTGTGGTGGGCCGGCAGTTTCATGTCCACTTCCGGGATCAGCTCGATGGCTGGCTTGCCGGCGAGGCGGAAACCTGGTGGTTCGACGAGGAGGCCGTACGCCGCCATGCCCGCCGGCAGGTTGTGCTGTTGCCGGTTTCGGATTCAGGAGACGGTCGGTACTGATGAAGGAAACCGATGCAACCGGTTCTGCCGCCCGGCACTGTACCGGAAATGGGTTTGCCCCCTGGCTGGGCAGGGTGCGCAGGCACCTGCAGGAGACGGGGCACCGCTGCCTGGTGTGCCTGAGCGGCGAAGCCTTGTGGGCGCGGACTGTGGCAGCCGATGTCCCGGTTCCGGGGGAGCATGCGCTGTGGATCGGCGGGCACGGCCCATCCTCGCGCAGGTGGTCCGTGATGGAGACCCGGGCCGCGCGTGACGTGCTGGGCACGGAAACGGACGTGGTGGCCTGGGATGCCTGGTCCGGATTCGATCCGGACGGCTTTGGTGCCGTAAGCGGATGCGTTCGTGCCGGGGGTATCCTGCTACTGCTGTGTCCGGAGCTGGAGAGCTGGCATCGGTTCGCGGATCCGCAACACGCGCGGATCGCCGTGGACGGGTATGCGCCGGAGCAGGTGAGCGGCCGTTTCCTGCGCCGAATCGCCCGCTGCTTCCAGGAGGACGACAGGGTGTTCGTGCTACGGGAGACGGATGCCGCCATGCCCTCCCTGCCGGCAGGTGCGGATACCGCCGGAAGCAGGGCACGCGCCGGGACCGCTTGTCTCGGGGACGAACAGCGCCGGGCGGTTGCCGGCATCGTCCGGGTCCTGGAAGGACGCCGGCGCCGGCCGCTGGTGTTGACTGCTGACCGGGGGCGCGGCAAATCGGCTGCCCTGGGCATTGCCGCGGCACGGCTGCTGGCAAGGAATCCGACACGGCGGATCCTGCTTACTGCGCCTCGGCGGGAACAGTGCGAAGCTGTGTACCGCCATGCCGCCGGTGCCGATCTCCCGTACTGGCCGCCGGCGGAACTCGCCGAAGCCCTGCCGCCCGCGGACCTGGTGCTCGTGGACGAGGCCGCGGGTATTTCACCCACGATCCTGGAACCGCTGCTGCGCCACTACAACCGTATCGTGTTCTCTTCCACGATCCATGGCTACGAGGGAACCGGTCGCGGCTTTGCCATCCGGTTCCGGGCAGTGCTGGACAAGGTGACGCCACAGTGGCACTCGTTGCGCCTGGAGGAGCCGGTGCGCTGGGCGCCGAACGATCCGCTCGAGGCGGTCACCTTTCGCGCCCTGCTGCTGAACGCGACGCCGGCAGCGGTGAGCGGTGATTGCAGCCCGGCGGACACGCGGCATCGGATGCTGGACCGGGATGCACTGGCGGAGAATGACGAACTGCTCGGTGAAGTCTTCGGCCTGCTGGTGCAGGCTCACTACCGGACGCGTCCCGTGGACCTGCGCAACCTGCTGGATGGGCCCGGCCTGCAGGTGCATGTCCGGTGCCTGAACGGCCATCCGGTGGCGGTAGCGCTGGTGGCCGAGGAAGGCGGTTTCCCGGCGGCCATGGCACAGGCGATATGGGATGGGCGACGGCGTCCACGGGGACACCTGCTGTCCCAGGCGCTAGCCGCCCATGTCGGCCTTCGGCAGGGTGCCCGGGTGCGCTGCCTGCGGGTGATGCGGATCGCCGTCCATCCGCTGGTGCAGGGGCGGGGGATCGGTTCGTCCCTGCTGGAGGATCTGCTCCCGGTAGCTGATTCCTGCGCGTACGGCCTGATCGGGACCAGTTTCGGCGCAACGCCCGCACTGGTCGGGTTCTGGCGCCGCAACGGCTATATTCCACTGCGTGTGGGCATGCGCCGTGACGCCGCCAGTGGTGCCCATTCCGTCCTCATGGTGCGGCCTCTGGACGCGCGCTGTTCCCGCATGGTGCGGCGGGGCCGGAGCAGGTTCCGGCGTGAACTGCCGCTGCATCTCGGCGATGCCCTGCGGGATCTGGATCCGGACCTGGTGGATGCAGTGCTTGCCGGGTTCGAGTGCGAACCGCGACCAGCCGCCGCGGACTGGCGGGATCTGGCCGCATTCGCCGGCGGCAGGCGGGCCTTCGAAAGCACCCTGGCGTCGTTGTATGCGCTGGCCCGGTGGGCTCTGACTACGCCGGTGGCCCGCGCCCACCTGTCTGTGCAGGATCGGCGGTTGCTGATCCTGCGGCTGCTCCAGTCCAGGCCCTGGAACCGGGTTGCCGGGATGCTGGATCTCGCCGGCCGCCCCGCCATCGTTGCCGCCCTGCGCCGGCTGGCGGCGGATATCGTCGATGCGCATGGCGACCCTGCTGCCCGGCAGCTGTTACGCTGGTATCGACAGGTCGGCAGCGACGGGGACACCGGAGGAGATGGACACACTGGTACATGCACGCAACGTCCTGGGTGAACCGCTTGCCCTTTGCTGCGACGATCCGGTAACCGGTTTTACCCGCAGCGGCTATTGCGAAACGAACCGCCATGATCCGGGTCGACACACGGTCTGCGCCCGGATGACGGCGGAGTTCCTGGCCTTCAGCCTGCAAAGAGGCAACGACCTCACCACACCGCGGCCGGATGTCGGTTTCCCGGGTCTGCGCCCGGGTGACCGATGGTGCCTGGGTGCGGGACGCTGGCAGGAAGCACTGGAGGCGGGCGTGGCGCCACCCGTACTGGTCACGGCCACCCATGAAGCCGCCCTCGAGGTCTGCCGCCTCGAGGATCTGAAGGCATATTCCATCGACCTGTCCTGAGGCGGGCTACCTGCGGAGTAGCAGACGCTCCAGGATCCCTTCGTAGATGGTACTGAGCGTGTCCAGCTCTGCCACCGCCACGTGCTCGTCGATCTGGTGGATGCTGGCGTTGACCGGCCCGAGTTCCACGACCTGCGCCCCGGTCGGGGCTATGAAGCGGCCGTCCGAGGTGCCGCCGGCGGTGGACAGCTCCGCTTCCCGGCCGGTGACGGCCCGAATGGCATCACGGGTCGCTTCGACCAGCGCCCCCGCCTCGGTGAGGAACGGCTGCGCAGAGAGCGTCCACTCCAGTTCGTAGCGCAGCCGGTGACGATCCAGGATGGCCTCCACCGCGGCCCGCAGCCGATCCGGCTCCCATTCGGTGGAGAAACGGAGGTTGAACAGCATCTCCAGCTCTCCCGGAATCACGTTGGTGGCGCCAGTGCCGGCGCGGATGTTCGAAACCTGGAACGTCGTCGGGGGAAAGCTGGCGTTGCCGTGGTCCCAGCGATGCGCGGCGAGCTCCGTCAGCGCCGGGGCGATGAGATGGACCGGATTGTCCGCCTTGTGCGGATAGGCGACGTGACCCTGGCGTCCGTGGACCACCAGCCGCCCGCCGAGAGACCCCCGGCGACCGTTCTTGATCGTGTCGGCGACGCGGATCTCGCTGCTCGGCTCCCCCACCAGGCACCAGTCGATCCGTTCATTCCTGGATCGCAGGGTTTCCACCACCCGCACGGTTCCGTCCACGGAGGGGCCCTCTTCATCGCTGGTGATGAGCAGGGCGATGGATCCCGAGTGGTCGCTGTGCTTCCCGAGGAAGCGTTCACAGGCGGTAACGAAGGCGGCAATGCTTCCCTTCATGTCCGCCGCGCCACGGCCATAGAGCAGGCCGTCGCGGATTACCGGCTTGAACGGTGGGGAACTCCAGTTCTCGGGCGGTCCGGTGGGAACCACATCGGTATGGCCCGCGAAGGCGAGCAACGGCGGAGCCGAACCGCGTCGGCTCCAGAGGTTGGTCACGTCACCGAATGGCAGGTTCTCGGAGAGAAAACCGAGAGACGCCAGACGCTCCCGGAGCATGTCCTGGCAGCCGTGGTCATCCGGCGTGACCGAAGGCCGACGGATCAGTTCCCGTGCCAGGTCCAGCGTATCACTCATGCAGCAGCTCCCTGCGGTAGGTTGCCGCGTCGAAGCCGACCAGACAGCCGCCAGGAGTCTGCAGCACTGGGCGTTTGATCAGCGTCGGGTATTCGGCGAGCCACGCCTGCAGCTCCGGACCGGCAAATCGCTCGCGCGTGGCATCGTCAAGCTGTCGCCACGTGGTACTGCGGCGGTTGAGCAGTGCATCCGGACCAACCTGCGAAAGCCAGTGCTCCACCAGCGCGGCGTCCACTCCCTGCTCGCGCAGGTCGTGGAAGCGGTGGTTCACGCCGTACTCATCCAGAAAGCGACGGGCTTTGCGGCAGGTGTCGCAGGACCGCAGTCCGTAGAGCACAGGCACGCTGCATTCCCCACTCTGCGGGCTCACGGGCGCAGCAGCTCGTTGAGCCCCACCTTCTCGCGAGTGCCGGCATCCACCTGCTTGATGATCACGGCGCAGTACAGGCTGTGGCTGCCATCCTTCGCCGGCAGGTTTCCGGGCACGACAACGGCGCCCTTCGGGACCCGGCCGTAGCTGACCTCGCCGGTCTCGCGGTTGTAGATCTTGGTGCTCTGTCCAATGTACACGCCCATCGAGATGACGGCGCCCTCCTCGACGATGACGCCCTCGACGATCTCCGAGCGCGCGCCGACAAAGACATTGTCCTCGATGATCACCGGATTGGCCTGCAACGGTTCCAGTACGCCGCCGATCCCCACGCCGCCGGACAGGTGAACGCGCTTCCCGATCTGGGCGCAGGAGCCCACGGTGGCCCAGGTGTCCACCATGGTGCCGGTGTCGACGAACGCGCCGATGTTGACGTAGCAGGGCATGAGCACGGCGCCGCTGGCGATATGGGCGCCGCGGCGCGCCACGGCCGGCGGAACCACCCGCACGCCGTCGTCGCGGAACTGCGCGGAGTTGTAGTCGGTGTACTTCAGCGGCACCTTGTCGAAATAGTTGATCGCACCGGTGCGCATGACCTGATTGTCATGCAGGCGGAAGGAGAGCAGCACCGCCTTCTTCAGCCACTGGTTCACGGTCCATTCACCCTGGATTCGTTCCGCCACCCGGGCGTCGCCCCGGTCCAGCAGGTCAAGGGCGGATTCCACGGCATGGCGGACGTCTGCGGGCGCCGTGTCGGGCGTAAGCTCCGAACGCCGTTCGAAGGCGGCTTCGATCACGGATTTCAGTTGCTCCATGGCTTGCTCCATTGTCTCCGGGTTGAGAAGTCACTAAGGAAGTATCGCCGGGTTTCAGCCCGGCGGCAGTGAGGCGAGCAGTCGTCGGATCCGCCATGCTGCCTCCCGGCACTCTTCCAGCGGCGGCACGAGCGCCATGCGGACGTGTCCGGCGCCGGGGTTGCTACCGCCAGCAGCACGTGAGAGGTAGCTGCCAGGCAGGACCGTGACGCCCTCGCGCCGGTAGAGCTCCCGGGCGAAGGCCTCGTCCCCGATCGGCGTGCGGGGCCAGAGGTAGAAGCCGGCTTCGGGCCGGGTGACGTTCAGGCGGTCGCCGAGTATCTCCAGCACCGCGTCGAATTTTGCCTGATAGTGGCGGCGGTTGTCCTCCACGTGCCGTTCGTCGTTCCAGGCGGCGATACTCGCCGCCTGGGTCGGCTCGGGCAGGGCGCATCCCTGGTAGGTCCGGTAAAGCAGGAAGCGCTCCAGGAGATCCGGGTCGCCGGCGACGAAGCCCGACCGTAAACCCGGTGCGTTGGAGCGCTTCGACAGGCTGTGGAACACGAGCAGGCGCTGGAAGTCCGCCCTGCCGGCGTCATGGGCGGTCTGCAGGAATCCCTGCGGAGGAGGCGTGCCGGGTGGGTAGATCTCCGAGTAGCATTCGTCGGCGGCGATGACGAAGTCATGCCTGTCGGCAAGTTCCAGCAAGTGTAGCTGTTGTGCTTTCGGGAGCACCGCGCCGGAGGGGTTCGCCGGGCTGCAGACATAGAGTAGCTGGCAACGACGCCAGTCCCGGTCGGTAACGTCGTGGGGATCCGGCAGGTAGCCCGTGGCTGCGGAGCAGGGGAGGTACCGTGGCTCGGCGCCGGCAAGCAGGGTGGCGCCTTCGTAGATCTGATAGAACGGGTTGGGCATCAGTACGAGTGGCTGTTGACGCCGATCAACCAGCAGCTGGGCGATCGCGAAAAGGGCCTCGCGGGTACCGGCGACCGGCAGCACATGACGGACCGGGTCCACGCCCGTCTCCGGGAGATGGTAGCGCCGCCGGATCCAGCCGGCCATGGCGTTGCGGAGGGTGTCCAGTCCACGGGTCGCGGGATAGCGGCCGAGACCGTCGATGCCCGCGATCAATGCATCGACTACGCAGCGGGGCGTGGGATGACGCGGTTCCCCGATGCCGAGATTGATGTGCCGGCGACTGGTGGACGGCTCGATGCCCGCGAATAGCGCGCGCAGCCGCTGAAACGGGTAGGGCTGCAGTAGCTCAAGATCCGGATTCATGCCTGTATCCCTGGAGGAGCGTCGCGGGTGCCATGCACGCTACAGCCCGGTAGCGCGCTCGGCCAGGTTGGGCTGCTCGTCAAGCAACTCCATCAGTGTCTTGCGAATGCAGTCGAATTGCTCCGGCTCTGCCAGCGGCTGATTGGCCTCGTCAGTTATGAAGAACACGTCCTCGGCGCGGGCACCGATGGTTGCGATCTTGGCGTTCTGCAGTCGGATCCCGCAGTTGGCGAGCCCGTACCCGACGCGGGCCAGCAGGCCGGGGCGGTCACCGGTGATCAGCTCCATTGCAGTGCGGGCATTCGCCTCGTCCAGGCTGAAGTTGATCTCGGTCGTGGTCGTGAAGCTGCGTAGCTGCCGGGGCAGCGGCCGTCTTGCGGGGCGGTCCAGGCGTTCCTTCTGCAGGGCGGCTCGCAGCCGGGTGAGAATCTCCTGCTTGCGCCACGCTTGCTGAACGGGACTGCCGTCATCCTCCAGCACCAGGTAGCTGTCCAGGGTATGACCATTCTCCGTGGTGATGATGCGCGCATCCTGGATGTTCAGGTTGAGCTGGTCGAGCGCCTGCGCGGTCAGCGCGAACACGTGGTCGCGGTCCACGGTGTAGACGAAGACCTCCGTACCTCCGCGTGCGCTCTGGGGGTCCAGCAACACGAGGGGCTCGCCTTCCCTGTACGTGCGGGCAATGGCCTCGGTATGCCAGGCGATCTCCTCGGCGGAATGGCGCAGGAAGTAGTCGTTGGTGAAATGGCGCCAGATGGACTTGACCGTCATGTGGTGCAATCCCTTGCCCTTCAGTCGCCGGCGGGCCTGCTGCTGGGTCTCGCGCACAAGCTCTTCGTTGTCGATGGGGTGCTCGAGGCCGCGGCGCAGGGCACGCTTGGTGCCGTTGTGGAGCTCCATGAGGAGGGAGTTCCGCCAGGAATTCCACAGGGAGGGATTGGTTGCGCGGATATCGGCAACCGTGAGCAGGTACAGGTAATCCAGCCGGGTCCGGTCACCGACCTGTTCCGCAAACCGGTTGATGACTTCCGGATCCGAGATGTCCTTGCGCTGGGCGGTCATCGACATCAGCAGGTGATTGCGGACCAGCCACGAGACAAGGCGCGCATCGTACTGGCTCAGCCCGTGGCTCAGGCAGAATTCATGGGCGTCCGTCGCCCCCAGCTCGGAGTGGTCCCCCCCGCGACCCTTGGCGATGTCATGGAAGATCGCGGCGAGGTACAACAGTTCGGGCTTGGGTAACTGCTGCATGATGGTGTTGCAGAAAGGCAACTCGTCGGCATGGCGTGGCAGCGCAAAGCGTCTCAGGTTACGGACGACAAACAGCGTGTGGGAATCCACCGTATAGGCATGGAACAGGTCGAACTGCATGCGCCCGCTGATGGCGCCGAATGCCGGGATGTAGCGGCCCAGCACCCCGTAGCGGTGCATGCGGCGCAACTCGTGCGTGATGCCCTGGGGCTGACGCAGGATCTCCATGAACAGGCTGCGGCAGCGGAGGTCCTTCCGGAACCTGTCGTCGATCAGATGCCGGGAATCGCGCATCAGGCGGATGGTGGAGGCCCGTACGCCCTTCAGTTCCGGGTGTTGCTGCATAAGCAGGAATACCTCCAGAAGCGCGAACGGATAGCGCCGGAACACGTTCTGATGCGTTACCTCGATGAATCCCTTGCGCGACTGGAAGCGCTTGTTGATGAGTTGCGGTGGCTCGACGTCGTCGGCGTAGAGGATGACTTCCTGGAACAGCTGCAGCAGCATCTCGTTGAGCCGCCCCAGGTCCGCCACCGTGCGGAAGTACCGCTGCATGAGCTGTTCCACGCCGAGTGTGTGATCCTGATCGGCGTAGCCGAACTGCCGGGCAAGGGCCACCTGGTGGTCGAACAGCAGGCGGTCCTCCCGTCGCCCGGCCAGCAGGTGCAGCGCGAAGCGGATGTCCCAGAGGAAGTTCTGCCCTGTGATCAGATCCTGGAACTCCGATTCCGTGAGAAAACCCTGACCCACCAGATCGTATAGTGTCTGTGCCCCGAAATGCCGCTTGGCAACCCACCCGACCATGTGGATGTCCCGTAGTCCGCCGGGGCTTTCCTTTACATTCGGTTCCAGGTTGTGGGCGGTGTCGTGGTACTTCTCGTGGCGCGTGAGCTGTTCGGCGAGCTTCGCCTCGAAGAAGTCGCGGCTCGGCCACACCTGGGTGGGGCCGGTGGCATGGCGCATCTCCTCGTAGAGGTCTTCGGGGCCGCCGAGCAGTCGTGATTCCATGAGGTTGGTGGCAACGGTGATATCCGCCCGGGACTGCTCCACGCATTGTTTGACGGTGCGAACGCTGTGTCCGACTTCCAGGCCGATATCCCAGAGGAACATCAGGAAGGCCTCGATTCGGGAAGCCATGGCATCATCACAGTCATGCCGCAGCAGCACCATGAGGTCAATGTCCGAGCCGGGGTGCAGTTCGCCGCGGCCGTAGCCCCCCACGGCCACGAGGGCCAGGTTTCCTGCCTCCGGCGCGACCAGCCGCTGCCATGCCCGGATCAGGAGCTGATCGATGAGCCAGGTGCGCTGGGGGACCGCGAGCCGCGCCGGCGTACCCTCGCGGAATCGACCCTCCAGCAAGGCATCCCCGTGTTCACGGCACTGCCGGAACACCTGCACGGGATTGGCGCCTGCCAGCAACCGCCGTTCCAGTTCGGCAGGATCGAAGAGCAGTACGTCGGCATCGGAATGCGTGGTCGCCATGGAATACTCGGCTTCAGGCCGGCATGACGCCGGGAGTTTCATCCTCCCGCAGGGTCAGGACCTCATGGCCGTCATCGGTAACCAGGATCGTGTGCTCCCACTGCGCGGAGAGGCTGTGATCCTTTGTTACCACGGTCCAGTTGTCCTTGAGTAGTCGGGTCTCCTTGCGTCCGGCGTTGACCATCGGTTCAATGGTGAAGCACATGCCGGGCTTGAGCTCCATGCCGGTACCCGTTTCCCCGTAGTGAAGGACCTGCGGATCCTCGTGAAACTCGCGGCCGATGCCGTGACCGCAGTATTCGCGAACCACCGAATAGCGGTGCTGTTCGGCAAGAGTCTGAATGGCGTGGCCGATGTCGCCGAGGCGCGTGCCCGGTCGTACCAGGCGGATGCCCTCCCACATGCAGGCGTGTGCAACCTCGCTGAGCCGGCGGCCCAGTACGGGCGCTTCGCCGACAAAGAACATGCGGCTCGTATCCCCGTGGTAGCCGTCCTTGATCACCGTGATGTCGATGTTGACGATGTCGCCCCTGCGCAGCTTCTTGGGCCCGGGGATACCGTGGCAGACCACATGGTTGACCGAGGTGCAGATGGATTTCGGAAAACCGCGGTAGTTGAGTGGCGCAGGGACCGCGTCCAGCTCTTCGACAATGTAGTCATGACAGATCCGGTCAAGTTCGCCGGTGGTTACTCCCGGTCTGACGTGAGGCGTGATCATGCTGAGGACGCGGGCTGCGAGACGGCCGGCAGTGCGCATCCGCTCGACCTCTTCCGCGCTCTTGATGGTTACTGCCATTCGTTTCGCCTGTTGTCCGAGAAATCGTTCGTGAGATGTCCGCCAAGCCGGCCTCGATACGAGCCTGGCAACCCTGGCCACTGCAGACCTGCGCCATTGTGCTCATGTCGTTGTCGTTCGAATCTGGATCGCCCCGGGTTCGGCAGTCTGTCGGGATTGGGGCGGGCGTGCAGCGACTGCGTTGCGCGGTTTTCGCTTCCTCCCCATGCAGTTGACCCTTGCTCATCGCCACGCATTGCGGGCGATGCGTCCGGACGCCGCCGTATCGGCCCCGGGATTGTGATTCCGTACCACTGCCTGACGGAACGGTGCCCGGTATCCCGGGGCGCGCCGGGGCCTACAAATTGTCGACTCCAGCCATCTATGGTATAAAGCGCGCGCCGAACAGGCAAACCAGCATCGGCCGGAACAGGCGGCAATACTGCCGGATTCGTATCCGGCCGACAATCCACACATGCACCGTCACATGCAATGGGTTGCCCGCAAGGCGGGTTTTTGCATGCGGGTGCATGGAGGCCCAAACCCCAGGAGTAAGACCATTGGCTAGTGTATCCATGCGGGAAATGCTGGAGGCCGGCGTGCATTTCGGCCACCAGACGCGTTACTGGAATCCCAAGATGGCCCCGTACATCTTCGGGGAGCGTAACAAGATTCACATCATCAACCTGGAAAAGACCCTTCCCCTGTACCAGGAAGCCCTGAACTACATGGGCAAGCTGACCGCTGATGGCGGCAGAATCCTGTTCGTCGGCACCAAGCGTTCCGCCCGTCAGGCAGTACGCGAGGAGGCGGAGCGCTGCGGCATGCCCTTCGTCGATCATCGCTGGCTGGGCGGCATGATGACCAACTTCCGGACGGTCAAGCAGTCGATTCGCCGTCTCAAGGACCTGGAGCAACAGGAACAGGACGGTACCTTCCGCAAGGTGGTGAAGAAGGAGGCGCTGATGCTCACCCGCGAGAAGGAGAAGCTGGATCGCTCCCTCTCGGGTATCAAGAACATGGAGCGGCTGCCCGACGCGCTGTTCGTGATCGACGTCGGGTTCGAGAAGATCGCTGTCCAGGAAGCGCGCAAGCTCGGTATCCCGGTGGTTGGCGTCGTGGATACCAACAACGACCTGCGCGGGATCGACTACGTGATTCCGGGGAACGATGACGCCATACGCGCGATTCGTCTGTACCTCAAGGGGGCCGCGGATGGCATCCTCGAGGCCAAGGCGTCGTCGGTGCGTCCCGGCGCCAGCGAGGCCGACGAGTTCATCGAGCTGCGCGAAGGCGCCGAGGTGAACGATGAGGAAGCGCAGTCGTCGGGTACCACCCACTAGCGCCGGCTGGTATCCGCTACGCCACAGGCCGTGGCCGGCATCACGCCGGCCGCGGCATACGAGTTCAGTACCGAGAGGATTTTCGCAAATGGCCATCACTGCTGCTCAGGTGAAGGAACTGCGGGAGCGAACCGGCTCCGGCATGATGGAGTGCAAGAAGGCGCTGGTGGAGGCGGACGGCGACCTGGACCGCGCCGTGGAACTGATGCGCAAGAAAGGGCTTGCCAAAGCGGACAAGAAGGCGGATCGCGTTGCTGCGGAAGGCAGGATCGTTGCCCAGGTGAGCGAGGCCGGCGATGAGGGTGTGCTGCTCGAAGTGAACTGCGAGACCGACTTCGTCTCCGGTGGAGACGCCTTTCGCGAGTTCGCCGATCGTGTGGCGGGCATCATCCTTCGTGATCGTCCCACGGATGTGGGGGAGCTGCTTGGCCGCGAGTATGCGGACGGGGTGGACGTGCAGACCGCCCAGAAGGAACTGGTGGCGAAGATCGGCGAGAACATCCAGGTGCGTCGTTTCGTGCGTTTCCAGGGTGAATCGGAAAGCCTGCACTATTATCTGCACGGGGCGCGAATCGGCGTCATGGTTCAGCTGGATGGGGGCGGCGCCGATCTCGGGCGGGACATCGCGATGCACGTGGCGGCGAGCAACCCCCTGTGCGTGGATGAAAATGATATGCCGGCCGAGACCCTGGAGAAGGAACGTGAGATATTGCGTGCCCAGGCGCTGGAGAGTGGCAAGCCGGCGGAGATCGTCGACAAGATGATCGAGGGCCGGGTAAAGAAGTTTCTCAAGGAGACCACGCTTCTGGGTCAGCCCTTTGTCAAGGATCCCGATCAGAGCGTGGGTCAGCTGCTCGGCTCCGCCGGTGCCGGCGTGCGCGGATTCGCCCGTCTCGAGGTTGGTGAAGGGATCGAGAAGGAGGAAGGCAATTTCGCGGAGGAGGTGATGGCCCAGGTGCGCGGGTCCTGACCTTTCCGGCCGACGCGGTAAGGAAATCGGTCTGGTATTCAAGAAGGGGCGCAGCATGACGACAGCGGTGTATCGCCGGATCCTGCTGAAGGTCAGTGGCGAGGGCCTGATGGGCGACGCGGACTACGGCATCGATCCGGCGGTAAGCCGACGTCTGGCGGCGGAGCTGCGCGAGGTGCGCGAGCTTGGCGTGGAAATCGCCCTGGTGGTGGGCGGGGGCAATATCTTCCGCGGCGCCGGTCTGGCGGCCGCCGGGATGGACCGTGTTACCGCGGACCACATGGGGATGCTCGCCACGGTCATGAATGCACTTGCCCTTCAGGACGCGCTGGAGCATGCCGGTGTGTTCACCCGCGTCATGTCGGCAATCAAGATCAACCAGGTCTGCGAGGACTACATACGCCGTCGCGCCCTGCGCCATCTGGAGAAGGGCCGGGTAGTGGTATTCGCCGCCGGCACCGGCAACCCGTTCTTTACCACGGACTCGGCCGCCAGTCTGCGGGCGGTCGAGGTCAACGCCGATGTCATGCTCAAGGCCACTAAGGTTGACGGAGTGTACGCCTCCGACCCCGTGAGCAACCCTGACGCCGAGCGCTACCGCAGACTGACCTATGACCAGGTGCTGGAACGCAAGTTGATGGTTATGGATGCTACCGCTATCGTGCTCTGTCGCGACCATGCCCTGCCGATTCAGGTATTCGACATGACGCGGCCCGGGGCACTGAAGGATGTTGTCTGCGGCGCGGATATCGGAACGATTGTCGAGAGGGGATAGAGCCGTGATCGAGGACATCAAGAAGGACGCCCGGCAGCGGATGGGGAAATCCGTTGAAGCGCTGAAGCAGGAATTCGTCAAGATCCGTACCGGCCGCGCGCATTCCAGCCTGCTGGATCACGTTACGGTCGAGTACTACGGTGCCGAGATGCCGATCAACCAGGTGGCGACGGTAAACGCCTCCGACGCCCGTACGCTTATGGTGACCCCTTACGAGAGGAGCCTGGTGCCGGCGATCGAAAAGGCCATCATGGCGTCCGATCTGGGGCTCAACCCCGCGAGCGCCGGCAGCGTGATCCGCGTTCCGATGCCGCCGCTGACGGAGGAGAGACGGCGCGATCTGGTCCGGGTGGTGAAGGCGGAAGCCGAGCAGGCCCGTGTGGCCGTGCGCAACATTCGCCGTGATGCCAATAACGATCTCAAGGCGCTTCTCAAGGAGAAGGAAATCTCCGAGGACGAGGAGCGGCAGGCCACCGAGCAGATCCAGAAACTGACCGACAAGTTCGTGGCGGAAATCGACGACCTGCTGGAGAAGAAGGAAACGGAACTCATGGAAATCTGATGCCCATGGGTTCATCCGGACATGAACGGCCTGGTTGATCCCCTAGCGATCAGGTGCCGGAGGTCGTTGCTTGTTGCGAACCTGCGGAACTTCAATAGCGAGACAGATTCGCGGATGTCATGAGCAAGGCCGACCTCAAACTGGAGCGCACCACGGATCGGGACGTCGACGTACCCATCCATATCGCCGTGGTGATGGACGGCAACGGTCGTTGGGCGAATCGACGGTTCATGCCCCGGCCAGCGGGTCACAAGGCGGGTGTCGAGGCGGCCCGCCGGGTCATCGAGGCATGTGGGCGCCGGGGTGTGAAGGCCCTGACGCTGTTCGCCTTCAGCAGCGAGAACTGGCGGCGGCCGGAGGAGGAGGTATCCGTCCTCCTGGACCTGTTCCTCAAGACCCTGGAACGGGAAGCGGATCGCCTGCACGAGCATCAGGTGCGCATTCGCCTCATTGGCGAGCGCGATCGCCTCGGGCCGCGGCTATGCAGGCAAGTGGAGCGTGTAGAGCGTCTCACCCGGGACAACGATGGGATGACGCTGGTCGTCGCTGCAAGCTACGGTGGACGGTGGGATATTGCTCAGGCCGTACGGAAGCTGGCCGCCCGGGTTGCCGACGGTACCCTGCGACCGGATGAGATCCGGGAAGAGGATCTTGGGGAATGCCTGGCACTTGCCGATATCCCGCCCCCGGACCTGCTGATCCGGACCGGTGGCGAGCAGCGAATCAGCAACTTCCTCCTCTGGCAGCTCGCCTACGCCGAGCTGTACTTCACCTCCACCCTGTGGCCCGACTTCGATGCCGACGATCTGGATGAGGCGATCGCCTGGTATCGGGGCCGGGAACGACGTTTCGGCCTGACCAGCGAGCAACTGGAGCAGGCATCGCGTGCTTAGCCACCGGATCATCACCACGCTGATTCTCCTGCCCGTCGTTGTCGGTGCCGTGTTTCTGGCACCGACCTGGCTGTTCGCCCTGCTGTGCGCCTTGGTAGTGCTCCTCGGTGCCTGGGAATGGAGTGGCCTCATCGGCCTGGAACGAAACTCCTCCCGCTGGTCGTTCCTGGCCCTGATCGCCGCCTCTCTGGGGCTCGTGTACGGTGAGGAACCGGGGCTTGTATTGCCGCTGCTGCTTGGGGCCGGAGTTGCGTGGTGGCTGTACGCACTGACCCGCCTGGCCGCTTTCCGCGGTGCAGAGGGTGGTGGGGGGCCGCTGCAGGGTGCGGGGGGCGTGCTGGCCGGCTGGCTGGTGCTGGTTCCTGCCTGGGGCGCGCTGGTATGGATGCACTCCCTGTTTGCCGGGGCCTGGTATATCCTGCTGCTTCTGGTGATCACGTGGGCCGCTGATGTTGGTGGCTATTTCAGCGGCTGGGCATGGGGGCGACGCAGACTGGCGCCACGGATCAGCCCCGGCAAGACCTGGGAAGGGGCGCTTGGCGGGTTCGTTCTGGCGATCGTGGCAGCCGTCATCCTGCGGGCCTCACCGGAGCTGCCTCCGATCCAGCCTGGCGTGTTCGTGTTGCTGGTAGTAACCACGGTGGTGTTCTCGGTGGCGGGAGATCTCTACGAAAGCATGATCAAGCGACGGCGGGGGGTGAAGGACAGCGGCGCGCTCCTTCCGGGTCATGGCGGTATCCTGGATCGTATAGACAGTCTCACCGCAGCGGCGCCTATTTTTGCCGCCGGGCTGTACGTTGTATGAAGGGCGGGGCGCCAACGTCCGTTACCGTTCTCGGCGCCACCGGTTCGATTGGCGTCAGTACCCTGGACGTGATCGCCAGGAATACGGATCGCTTTCGTGTCCACGCGCTTACCGCGCACAGCAATGTCGACCTGCTTTTCCGGCAGTGCCTCGAGTTCCGCCCGGATCGGGCCGTCGTCGGCTCCGAAGGACTTGCGGAGTTGCTCTCCCGGCGCCTGTCCGCCGCGGGTTTGCACACGGATGTCCGGGGCGGCACCGAGGAACTGCGCGACGTGGCGGCGGCATCCGGCAGCGACGTGGTGGTGGCCGGCATCGTTGGCGCCGCCGGTCTGGCTCCGACCCTGGCGGCGGTAGGTTGCGGCAAGCGCGTGCTTCTGGCCAACAAGGAGGCGCTGGTCATGGCGGGCGCCCTGTTCATGGAGGCGGTCCGGCGGCATGGCGCGGAGGTCCTGCCGCTGGACAGCGAGCATAACGCCATCTTCCAGTGCCTGCCGGGCGGCTACCGTCGGGATGACCCCGGAGCAAGCGGGGTACGGCGCGTGCTGCTGACCGCATCCGGCGGCCCGTTTCGGGAGGTGGACCCGGCGGAACTGGAGACGGTAACACCGGAGCAGGCCTGCGCCCATCCGAACTGGGTGATGGGCCGGAAGATCTCGGTGGATTCTGCCACCATGATGAACAAGGGACTGGAACTGGCGGAGGCCTGCTGGCTGTTCGGCCTTGCGCCGGAGCAGGTCGAGGTCATCGTCCACCCGCAGAGTGTCGTGCACTCCCTGGTCGAGTACCGGGACGGCTCCGTACTCGCGCAGATGGGAAACCCGGACATGCGTATCCCCATCGCGCATGCCCTGGCCTATCCACAGCGAGTGGACTCCGGAGGTGATCCACTCGACCTGTTGCGGGTGGCCAGGCTGGACTTCGAGGCCCCGGATGATCGGCGCTTCCCCTGCCTGAAGCTGGCCAGGGATGCCCTGGACGCCGGAGGGGACGCCTGCGCCACGCTGAACGCCGCCAACGAGGAGGCGGTTGCCGCCTTTCTGGACGGGCGCATCGGATTCATGGATATCGGCCGGGTGCTGGCACGTGTCATGGAACAGTTGCCCGCCGTTGCGGTCACTTCCCTCGACGACGTGATGGCGGCGGACCAGCGCGGCCGGGTACGTACCAGGGCATTGGTAGCGGAATTCGAGGCGGGAAGGCGCGCGTGAGTGGAATAGGAACCAGTATCCTCGCCTTCGTGGTGGCCATCGGCATACTCGTGGCCTTTCACGAATTCGGTCACTACTGGGTCGCCCGACGCCTGGGCGTCAAGGTCCTGCGCTTCTCGATCGGTTTCGGCAAGCCACTCTATACCTGGCGGGGAGGTGCCGACGGGACCGAATACTGCCTGGCCGCGATACCGCTGGGTGGTTACGTGAAGATGCTCGATGAGCGGGAAGGCGGTGTTGCCTCCCACGAGCGCCATCGGGCCTTCAACGTGCAACCCCTGTGGCGACGCACGGCGATCGTGGCGGCGGGCCCGGCGTTCAACTTCCTCTTCGCGGCCGTGGTCTACTGGCTGATCTTCGTCGCCGGGACTACCGAGGTACGCCCCGTGGTCGGTGTCGTCGAGGACGATTCGCCGGCGGCCGAGGCGGGCCTGACCCGGGGCGACGAATTGCTCGCGGTCGACGGCAGGTCAACACCGTCCTGGGACCGGGTGCTCATCACCTTGCTGGACGGTGCCCTTTCCGGCGGCACGGTTGACTTCCAGGTGCGCACGGAAGCCGGTGAGAGCGTGACCCGCGTTGTCGATCTCGGTGGGATCGGTCGCGTCGGCGATCATCCGGATCTGCTTGGCGTGATCGGCTTCCGTCCCTGGCAGCCGGTAATCAGCCCGACGGTTGCCGAAGTGGTGTCCGGGGGTGCGGCCGAGCGCGCCGGGCTTCGCCCCGGCGACGAGATCCTTGCGGTGGAAGGGCAGTCGATCGGCGACTGGGGGGAGCTAGTTACGGTCCTTGGCGAGCATGCCGGTACTCCTGTCACCATTGCCGTTCGGCGTGCGTCCGGGCAGGAGCGCCTGGACGTCGGTCTCAATGAACAGGGCAGTGAGTACGGGGTTCTCGGAATACGACCGGAGGTGCCGGAGGGAGCCTACGAGGGCATGCTGCATACGGTTCGTTACGGGCCGCTGGAGGCGGTTGGTCAGGCGGCGGCGGACACGTGGCGTGCCAGTGTCCTGACGCTCAACGTCCTGTGGAAGATGATCGTCGGTCAGGCATCGTTGAATAATCTCAGCGGGCCTATCACGATCGGCCAGTTTGCCGGGGACACGGCGGCTTCGGGGGTCGTACCGTTTCTCAAGTTCCTTGCCATCGTGAGTATCAGCCTGGGAATACTGAATCTGTTGCCAATCCCGGTTCTCGATGGCGGTCACTTGCTGTATTTTGCCGTCGAAGCCGTCAAGGGCAGTCCGCCCTCGGAGCGGGCCCAGATCCTGGGCCAGCAGCTGGGGATCATCATGCTCGTCGGCCTGATGGGGCTTGCCTTCTACAATGACATCGCCCGATTGCTGGGCTGATGGAGTGCGCCGGGCACCATATCGATCCGCATGCACGCCCCGGTGCGTTGGCAGGTTCGTGCCTTGCCCCTCGCAGGGCCGGGGGCTCATAACGGAACGGAGACCTCTGCAGCGGGGCTGAGGCGCCCGCGAGGCGTTGCTACGCGGTCTGGGGGTCCTCGCGCAGTGCCCGCAGGCCCGCGGGCAGGACCATGGGACGGTCCCCGGCGGCCCGGGTTCGGAATCAAGTCTCGAGAAAGGTTGGTATGCGCCGATTACTAGCGACATGTGTGCTTTGCCTGGCAGTAACCACCGCAGCCGACGCGTTCGAACCGTTTACGGCGACGGATATCCGGGTCGAGGGGTTACGGCGCCTGGCACCGGGCACCGTGTTCAACTACCTGCCCATCAATGTCAACGACGAGGTGGACCGGCAGATTGCCGCCGATGCCATGCGGGCACTGTACGCCACGGGCTTTTTCCAGGACATCGAGCTGGAACGGGACGGGGACGTCCTGGTGGTGAATGTAGTGGAACGCCCGGCGATCGCCCGCATCGAGATCTTC
>SLLM01000253.1 GCA_007134055.1 Ectothiorhodospiraceae bacterium
AAATTGCCCACATGCAGAAGGTTACCGCGGGATTCGTGCTGGTCATCGTCGGGCTGTACGCATTCGTGGTAGGTCTCAAACTGGGACTGTTCCCCATTGGTCGCAGCATGGCCGAGCAGCTCATCGCCCTGGACGCGCTGGTCTTCGTGTACCTGTTCGCCTTCTCCATCGGCTTCGCCACCACCATGGCGGAACCGGCACTCATCGCCATCGGGCAGAAAGCGGAGGAAGCGGCCAAGGGGCGGCTCAACGGCACCGCCATCCGGCTGCTTGTTGCCCTCGGCGTCGCCGTTGGGATCACCATCGGAGTACACCGGATCATTACCGGCGATTCCATCCACTACTACATCATGGGCGGTTACGCCGTGGTGATCCTCCTGACCTGGCTATCTCCGAAGTACATTGTTGCCCTGGCCTATGACCTGGGAGGCGTGACCACGTCGGAGGTGACCGTGCCACTGGTAACCGCCCTCGGCATCGGCCTCGCGACCCAGCTGGAAGGCCGCAACGTGCTGGTGGACGGCTTCGGCCTGATCGCCTTCGCATCCATTTTCCCGATCGTCAGCGTCATGCTCTATGCTATTTTCATCGAACTTGCCAATCGGGCGAGAGGAGTGAATTCATGAAGTTTTCCGCCCTCGTGGCCGTACTGGCCGATGAACTGGAGGAACAGGCCATCGATTCCGCCAAGGCCGCCGGCGCCGGTGGGGTCACCATACTGGATGCCCGGGGGATCGGCGCCGAAGAGAAGAAGACCTTCTTCGGACTCACCTACGAAGGCAGTCAGTCGGTACTGGTGTTCGTGCTGGAGAGAAAGCTTTCCGTGACCGTCCTGAAACGGATGACCCGGGACCTCGACCTCGTCCGCAACAGCAAGGGTGTGATGTTCACCCTGCCACTGGAGCACATCGCCGGCATCGACACCGCCCAGGTGGAGCAGTTCGAGTCCCGGATCCGGGACGATATCTAGAGATTCCAACCACTTGCCGGAGCACCGATGCTAGTCAAGGATATCATGCAGACCGACGTCGCCACGGTCTCGCCGCTTGCCACCATCCGGGAGGCGATGCAGAAGATGCGGGCCCGTGGCGTGAAATCGCTGGTGGTGGAAAAGCAGAACCCCCATGATGCCTACGGCATCATCACCTACACCACCGTACTGCGCACAATCGTGGCCGAGGAAGGCGACATCGACCTCATCAACGTCTACGACGTATGCACCAAACCGGCGATCTCCGTCTCCGCCGAACTGGACGTCAAGCACGTTGCGCGGCTGATGGTGAAGCACGATTTCCGCCGTGTCGTCGTGCTCCGGGAGAACACTCTGGAGGGCATCATCGCGATGAACGATATCGTGCAGCCGATTCTGGCACTGGCGGACCAGTGATCCCTCCCAGGGGCACCCGATTTCGTGACCACTGACTCCAGGACTCTGGCCCTGGGGTGGTAATCGTCTCTATGGGTAGCCTTGCACTCAAGTGGCGTCCGATGAACCAGGCTGGAATGCGGTCGGACGCTGTTGCAATGGCGACGCCATGCTTCGATGATGACAGGCACCTTCACCCGGGAGCGAAACCACTCCATCGACTGGCATTCATCGCGCAGTCTGGCATTGAAACTCTCGTCCGTACCGTTCTGCCACAGCCTGCCTGGTTCGATATGCGCGGGGGTCCATTCTGGCGTCGGTGATCCATTGCAGAACGGCCCTTGACGCGAGTTCCGTACCAGTGTCTGTCAATGGTCATTTATTCTGACCCCCCTGTGGCCAACAAAATTGGCCCGGATTCCGGCTCTCCATGGGGTCGATCTGCTGCTTTTCGCGAGCGTAAAGTGATCCGCCGGGTACGCAATCGCACCGACAGTGCCCGACGCCGGGCACCGCAACTCGGGCAGAATCCGCGTTTCCTGTAACCAAACGCCAGCAGATGCTCAGCATGGCGCCGTGCACTGCGAGATCAACGGTTCCATGACTTACGTACCCATTAATGATATCCATGGGGTCGATGCGAAATTACCGATCAAGCCTGAGGGATGGTCCATGACCCATGCATGGCAACAATGGCTGGACGTCCTCGAGCAACCGGCCTTCGTGCTGGATCCGGCTTCGGGCGCCATCGTCGCAGCCAATCTCAGAGCCGGAGAGATGACCGGGTTCCAGGTTCATGAGCTGTCCAGCCTGACCATTCGCGACCTGCACCCGTTCGAGATGGCACGGTTCAATGAGTTCGCGGAAAAGGCGCTTGACCGTGGCGTCCACCAGAGCCGGGGCCTGACGTGTCGTCATCGCGACGGCCATCACATCGCCGCCGAGATCTGCGCTTCCAGGGTCGGCCTCGGCGATCGTTACGGGCTACTTGCCATCGTGCGTCCCATCACCTCCGAACAGGCGGTCCCGACCGGGGTATCCGACCATGACGAGACAGGCAGCGAGCAACTCGAATTCGACAGAGTGCAACACCGGCTGGCTGTCACGCGTCACCTGCTGGATCATGCCCCGGAGATGGTGCTGTGGGTGCGCCCGGATGGAACCATCGCCTACGCCAACATCACCGCCGCCCGACGGCTGGATATCGAACGCAGCCAGATGGAGCGGATGTCGATCTGGGATCTCGATGCGCAGACCAATCCGGCGGCGTTCCCGGACCAGATTGCCCGATTCCGTACCCGTGGCGGCGCCACCTTCGAGACGGAAATGATCGACGGCGCCGGCAATCGTTTTCCGGTCTCCGTGACCGTGGAACTCGTCCGGACCGGCGAGGACGAGTACCTGGTGAGTTTTTCCCGGGACATCACCCGGGAGGTCCAGGCACGGGAAGAGGCGCGGCGCTATCTGAGCGAACTTGCGGCAGTCGCCCGCCGCACGTCCATGTCGGAAATGGCTTCGGCCCTGTCCCATGAGATCAACCAGCCCCTGACCTCCATTTCGACATATTGCCGCAGCGCACTGCGCCTGCTAGACCGGGATCCTCTACCCCTTGAGCGCGTCCAGCACGCACTGGAGAACATTCTCAAGGGCACCGAGCGCACGGGACGCATCGTCGGCAAGCTGCGGGACTACGTAAAGACTCATGCTCCGTTCCGGGAACAGACGGACCTGACCGCGCTGCTCGAGGAATGCCGCACCCTGCTGGGCCCGGAAACCCGTTACCACTCCATTGAGCTCGTGCTGGAGTACTCCCGTGGCCTGCCACCGGTGGTGGTTGACCGGATCCTGGTGCAGCAAGTGATCCTCAACCTGGCCCGGAACGGCATCGAGGCCATGCAGGAGGTCTCTGACCCCGAGCGCACCCTGACCATCCGCGCAGAGGAAGCCGGGGACGGTGCGCTGCGGATCAGCGTCCAGGATACCGGTCCCGGGGTCGCTCCCCAGATCGCCCCTCACCTGTTTGAACCATTCGTCAGCAGCAAGCCCCAGGGCATGGGGATCGGTCTCTCGCTCTGCCGGTCCATCATCGAAAGTCATGACGGAACGCTGTGGCAGGACCGCGAGGCGGAGTCCGGCGCCCGTTTTGTGCTGTCACTGCCGGTAGCGCACAAGACAGACCCCGAACTCCGTAGCGGCAGAGCCTCCATCTCGGCGGCATATTCCAGCGCGCGGACGAACGGGCCGAGGTCCAGCGACGGACCGCCGGACCCCCGAAAGTAGCGGTTCATGCACATTGCCCACAACTCGGCACCGCCCATCAATGCTCGAAAGGCCCCGTTCAGCGTGTCGAAATCGTGATGCAAACGAGAACGGCCCCCTTACGGGAGCCGCTTTCGTTTGCATGGCGGAGAGGGAGGTCCTGCTGCGGCGCTGCGCGCCTCGCCCTGCGGGCCGCCGCCTCACGGCGGCGTCCTCCCTCGCTTACGCTCGGTCGTCGAACCCGAATTGTCTGGTTCGAGGGTTCGAATCCCCATCATGATGCAAACAAAAACGGCCCCCTTACGGGAGCCGCTTTCGTTTGCATGGCGGAGAGGGAGTCCGCCGTCCCGGCGTCGCACCCCGTCTCATTCAATTCCGTAACCCACTGTATTCCCGTTTACTGCCTGCCTTCCCTTGCTGCATACTGTGGCATAGCGTATTGTTCAATTGCAACGGTTTTGTGGGATAGGAGTGCGGGTCTTGTGCCGAAGATAGCGAAGGAGCTTTCCCCGCTGGCCGTCAAACGCTTGTCCAGGCCGGGGATTCATCCGGTGGGCGGTGCCGCCGGCCTGCTGCTGCGAATCAGCGACACGGGCCGCAGGTACTGGGTATGGCGCGGCCGAGTCGGCGGCAGGCGCCGGGAGGCCGGCATAGGCCCCTACCCCGAGGTAAGCGTGGCACAGGCCCGCCAGGTTGCCGCAGAGATGCGCCTGAAGGCCCGCCAGGGTATCGACCCCATTGCCGAGCGGCAGGCCGCGCAGGACGCGCTACGGGCGGCACAGGCAAAGGCGCTCACCTTCGACCAGGCGGCCCGGCGGTATCTGGCGGCCAAGGAAGGCGAGTTCCGCAACGCCAAGCACAGGAAACAGTGGCAATCGACCCTGGAGCGGTACGCGAGCCCCATTATCGGCGCCCTGGCCGTGGATCGGATCGAGCTTGCCCATATCGTGCAGGTGCTCGAACCGATCTGGCGCAGCAAGACGGAGACGGCTTCCCGGCTTCGCGGCCGCCTTGAAAAGGTGCTGGACTACGCCACGGTGCGCGGCTTCCGCGACGGCGCGAACCCGGCCCGCTGGAAAGGCAACCTCGACGCGATATTGCCCGCCCCGTCCAAGCTGAAGCAGGTCACCCACCACAGGGCGCTCGCCATCGACGACGCCCCGGCCTTCCTGGCCGCGCTGCGGGAGCGTGACGGGATCGCGGCCCGCGCCCTGGAGTTCCTGATACTGACGGCGGGACGTAGTGGCGAGGTACGCGGCGCGCAGTGGCCGGAAATCGACCTGCAGGCCCGAACGTGGACGCTCCCCCCGGAGCGCATGAAGGCCCGCCAGGAGCACGTTGTCCCGCTCTCAGCGCCTGCTGTGGCGTTGCTGGAGACGCTCCCCCGCACGGAGGGCAGAGAACAGGTATTTCCCGCCCCACGGGGCGAGCAGCTCTCCGACATGGCGTTGTCCGCCGTCATGCGCCGGATGGACGTGGAAGCCACCCCGCACGGGCTGCGCAGCACGTTCCGGGACTGGTGCTCCGAGCGCACCGCCTACGCGCACGAGGTGGCCGAGAAGGCCCTGGCGCACACCATTCCCTCGGCGGTTGAACGGGCATACCGGCGCGGGGACCTGTTGACCAAGCGACGGCGGCTGATGGACGACTGGGCGGCCTTCCTGGAGGCGCCCTCCCCTGCCGGTGAGGTGGTCGGGATTCGGGGGCGTACCGGTG
>SLLM01000302.1 GCA_007134055.1 Ectothiorhodospiraceae bacterium
GGTGAACCCGCCCTCGAACGCCGACGGCGCCATGTATACCCCCTCCGCCAGCATGGCGTGGAAGAAGGTGCGAAAGCGGTCCTGATCGCAGGCCATCACCTGGTCGAAGCTGGTTACCGGCCCCCTCGCCGTGAAGAAAACGCCGAACATGCTCCCGACCTGGTTGACCTCCACTGCAACCCCGTGACCGGCAGCCCGCTCCCGGATTCCTTCCGCCAGCGTGCGGGTGGCCTGCTCCAGCGCGGCGAACACGCCAGGGCGGGAGATGATCTCCAGGGTCCGGATCCCCGCTGCCATGGCGACCGGATTCCCCGACAGGGTCCCGGCCTGGTAGACAGGGCCCAGTGGCGCCAGGTGTTCCATGATGTCACGCCGGCCGCCGAACGCCCCCACGGGCATGCCGCCGCCGACCACCTTGCCGAGGCAGGTGAGATCCGGCGTGATGCCGTAATGCTCCTGTGCGCCGCCAAGGCTGGCGCGGAAACCAGACATGACCTCATCGAAGATCAGCACCGCGCCGTGCTTGCTGGAGAGATCCCGCAGCGTCTGCAGGAACTCGGTGGTTCCGGGCACGCAGTTCATGTTGCCGGCCACCGGCTCGACGATGACCGCTGCGATCCGCTCGCCGCATTCGGCGAAGACTCGACGGGCGCCGTCGGGGTCGTTGTAGGCAAGGGTCAGCGTATCCCTGACCACGCTTTCCGGAACACCCGCCGAGGTCGGGGTTCCCAGCTCCAGCGCGCCGGAGCCGGCCTTCACCAGCAGCGCGTCCACATGGCCATGGTAGTTCCCCTCGAACTTGACGATCAGATCCCGCCCGGTGAAACCCCGGGCCAGCCGCAGCGCGCTCATGGTTGCCTCGGTACCGGAGTTGACCATGCGCACCCGTTCCATCGATGGCATCAGCGAACCGATCGTTTTCGCGATGTGGGTTTCCGCCTCGGTGGGAGCGCCGAAGCTGAGTCCGGCGGCGGCGGCCTCGCACACCGCCTCCACGACCTCGGGATGAGCATGCCCGACGATAGCCGGCCCCCATGAGCAGACGTAATCGATATAGCGGTTGTGGTCCTCGTCGTACAGGTACGGGCCTTCCGCACGGCGAATGAAAAGCGGCGTCCCTCCCACCCCCTTGAAGGCGCGCACCGGCGAATTCACGCCACCGGGAATATACTGCTGCGCGCTTTCGAACAGGGTTTGTGAATGATTCATGCCAGTTCAACCTCCGAATCCCGGGCCGGACACCCGGACCGATGCGTGCATGGTCTGGTTGTGCAGTAGTGTACTACCTGCCACCCCGTGGCGCCGTCACCCGCTCCCCGGTCCGGCCTCTATCGCCAGCACCAGTTCCTCGGCTGCCCCTTGCGGATCCCCGGCACCGAACACCGCGTTCACCACCGCCACGGCGTCCACCCCCGCAGCCGTCAGGGGCGCGACATTCTCCGCGTCGATACCGCCAATCGCCACCAGGGGCAAACGGAATCGCCGCCGCGCCTCGCGCAGCGTGGCCAGGTCGGCCCGAGACGCCCCGGGCTTGGTGGTAGAGGGGTAGACAGCACCGAAGGCCAGATAGTCGGCGCCGTCGGCCCGGGCGGACTCCGCCCGCAGCAGGGAGTCGTAGCAGGATACCCCGATTACGGCGCCCGGCCCCAGCCGCTGGCGCGCCCGCCGCAGGCTGCCATCTGCGCGCCCCAGGTGCACCCCGTCAGCCCCCACGGCAAGCGCCAGTTCGACGTCATCGTTGACGATGAACACTGCCCCTGCCCGCCGACAGCATTCGCGCAACAATGCCGCCTCGCGGCGGCGCCGCTGGGCATCCCGGGTCTTGTCCCGGTACTGGAGAATCCTGGCACCACCGGCGAGAGCGGCGTCCGCCCGGCGGCCCAGTTCGGCCAGCGGGCGACGCCGGGCATCGGTAATGACGTACAGGCCACGAATCGCAACGGTGGGTCGCTCCATGCCGACAGTGTGGCGGGACGGGGACGCGTTGTCGACGGATCGCAGGGCCACAGTGCGCGGCACCGGGCCGACCGGACTGTCGACCGGCTGCCCGTGAGCGGCTAGAGTAGGTGTGCCGAAAGCAACCTGCGGCACGATCCCGATGCCATTCAGAACCTATATGTGCGTGGTGTGCGGCTGGATCTACGACGAGGAGCATGGTCATCCCGAGGCCGGAATCCCGCCAGGCACGCTCTGGCAGGACATCCCTGCCGACTTCACCTGCCCGGAATGCGGCGCCGGCAAGACGGACTTCGAGATGGTGGAAATCTAGGGCAACAGATCGATGCCCAGGAACCAGATACCGATGCCCGCAAGCGCCGTGGCCAGGGCCACGAGAGCCAGTGTGTGGGTGAGCCGCGTCCACCGTGCCCGTGTCCAGAAACGGCCAGGGCCGTTCCGTGTCGCAGGGGCATCCGTCGCCGCGGCCGGCGGACGTTCCCGGGGTGGCGCCTCTTCCAGAAAGATGTTCTCCCGGGCCGGGGCGGCACCCCCCTCCCGGATCCGGTCCTGGGCTTCCTGTCGTTCCACCTGCTGCTGCAGTCGCTCGAGCTTGTGCCGATCCAGTGAGGAGTCGGCCGAGACCAGCAGGAACTCTTCGGCAATGTCGTCGTCCAGGGACAGCGCCTGCTCCGGTGTGCCTTCCGCCGCCCCCGATTGCCCCTGGGAAGCGGCGCTTCGCAGCACGGCATTGGCTTCGCTGAGGTCGACTTCCCGCGGATTGCCGGCTCCGGTGTGAAAATCCCGGTAGAGCCGGCGCACGTGCGCCGCCCCAGGTTCCGCGCGCGGGGCGGCTGTCTCCCGCGCTTCCTGCAGTTCCGCCACCTGCCCCTGCATGGCGATGAGCTGCTCGGCAAGCCGCACGCCGCGCTTCTGCAGCTGAACCCGCCGCCGCTCGGAGAGGTCCAGTGCCTTGCGCAGGGTCGCCAGCTCCTCGGCGAGTTCCGCGGCCTCGTCCTCCTCACCATTGCCGTCCAGCCCTTGGAGACTGCGCAGGGTATCCTCCAGGTGGCGGCTACGCGTGCGCTCCTGACTGAGCTCCTCACGCAGGCGGTGCATCTCCCCTTCCATCTTCGCAAGCTCCTCCTCGGCGCTCTGCCACGCGCTTTGCGCAGCGGCCTTGTACCGGGTCACCTCCTCGGTCACGGAGTCCCGCGTGCTCTCTTCCTGGCGCAGGAACTGGCCCGCCAGCTCGTCGTAGCGACGTTGCACCCGCTCACCGTGCTCCTGGGCCTCGCGCAGTTGCAGCTCCAGTGTCGCCACCTGGTCCTCCAGGCGGCGCCGGCGGGCAACCTCCGCGGCCTGCTGGCGCAAGTGCTGGGCCTCGATCTGCTGGCGGCTGGTCTCCACCCGGGCACGGTGATAGGCCATCTCCTCTTCAAGGCGGTTCTGGACGGCAGCCAGCTCCTGCCGCAGCCGTTCCACCTCTGCGGTTGGCCTGCGTCCATGAACCAAGGTTCCCACCCCCCGAGCACTCATCCGCCGTCAGTATCCCCGCATGTCGAGATCCAGCCCCGCCGGCAGGCGCTCCAGCCGCTCGACCCAGGTCGTGACTGCGCCGTCGCCATCCAGCCGCAGATGGCGCCACCCCGGGGCACGATCGTCCAGGCCGAACTGCCGTTGGCCTGGACGGAACTGGATGCAGGTGGACGGGGTAGCCAGCAATCGCAGCCCACCCTTCAGGCGGTCCAGCTCCTGGTGGACGTGCCCCCAGAGCACAACGCGCACCTGCGGATGCCGTTGCAGCAACTCCATCAGGGCGCCACCATTGTCGACGCCGATGGTATCGATCCATTCCGACCCCATCGGAACCGGCTGATGATGCAGGGCCACCAGGGTTGGCCGTTGCGGCTCGCTGCAAAGCGCCGCTTCCAGCCGGTCAAGCTCTTCCTGCGCAAGGTGCCCCCCGGGAGATCCGGGCACGGTGGAATCCAGCATTACCAGCAGCCATCCTCCCAGCATGACCCGGGGCGTCCAGCAGACCCGTCCGTGCTCCGGGAACACCCGCCGCAACATCGCAACGTCGTCGTGATTCCCCGGCAACACGTAGACCGGCGCCCCCAGCTCCTGCAGGTCGTCACGCAGGCGCAGGTAGCTGGCCTCCTGACGGTCATGCACAAGATCTCCGGTAACGAGCACCGCATCCGGGCGCGTGCCTGTCTCGCGCACGCGCGCCAGCACCGAACGCCAGGTGGCAACGGTATTGACGCCGGCAAGCAGCTCCCGCTCGTCGGCAAAGAGGTGCGGATCCGTCAATTGCAGCAGATGAAGACTGATTGTTTCCGCTTCGGCGATACCTGGATTCATCGTTCGATCCTGTCAAGCCCCGCAGCATCGGACCAACGGCCCGATCCGTTGGCTTCACCTGCAGCAGCTTGGTACGCTCGAGCGCACCATTGTTCTGATGATAGAGTTGCGCGATACGCGGCGCCGGCACGCACATGTGCCACCGTGTCGACCATACGCGGATTCGGTGTTCCGGATCTGCCGTGGCCGTCACAAAACGGCTCCGTACCAAAGGAGAAACGCACATGAGCCGGGCCAGCCTGAGCATGGACAACAACCTCCAGCGGTACCTGGTGGAGTGCCAGCGGCCAGTGAGCGATGTGGAACGGCGCCTGCTCGAGCACACTGCCGGGCTCCCCGGGGCCGGAATGCAGATTGCCGTGGAACAGGCCCGCCTCATGGAGCTGCTGATCCGGCTGATGGGTGCCCGTCGCTGCCTCGAGATCGGCACCTTTACCGGCTACAGTGCACTGGCTGTGGCCCGGGCGCTCCCGTCGGACGGCCTGCTTGTCGCCATGGACGTGAATTCCGAAACAACGGCGGCTGCCCGCGCATACTGGGAAGAAGCCGGTGTAGCAGGTAAGATCGACCTGCGAATCGCACCGGCGCTGGATACCCTGTCGGAGTTGCTGGACGCCGGCGAAGCCGGTTGTTTCGACGCCGCATTCATCGACGCGGACAAGGCCAACTACGGCCGCTACTTCGAGACCTGCCTGGAATTGCTCCGTCCCGGCGGCCTGATCATGGTGGACAATGTACTCTGGTCCGGGCGGGTGGCGGACCCCGAGAACCACGAGCCCAACACGGAGGCCATTCGTGCCTTCAACCGTGCGGTGCGCGACGATCCTCGGGTAGACCACTGCGTGGTTCCGATCGCCGACGGTCTCACCCTGGCGATCCGTCGGCCGGAACCACCCGCATCGTGACGGGTTCCCGCCGGGCGCGCGAAGCGAACGAGCGAATGGATGCCCTTCGTCCCCTCACTGCAGCGGCCTGCCCGCTCGGTGCGACGAGGCCGGCGGGGCACAA
>SLLM01000221.1 GCA_007134055.1 Ectothiorhodospiraceae bacterium
AGGCGAGGGATCCCTCGCCTTCCGGGGCGTCGATGCGGGCCAGGCAGCGTTCCAGCAGATCCTGTGCCGACACCGCGCCCGACCGGAGGCGATCGATGCTCGCGACGAGCGAGTCCATACGGTTACTCCCTTTTATTGAGCCCGGCTTCAGGCGGGATCGTAATAGTGGATCTCCAGCAGCACGCAGCCGTCCCTGGACAGAAACGGCCCGTGCTCGGCGCCCGGGGGCCGACACGCGTAGGTGTTCGGCGCGAAGGCTTCCCCGCCCCGGCCGTTCTCGTCGTTGCCTACGGTGAGGTCCCCGGAGAGCAGGTAGACCTCCTCCCAGTAGTCGTGCACAAACGGCGTCGTGGTGAAGATACCCGGCTGGAAGCGCAGCAGGCGGGTCCGGCTGCCCTGCTTGTTGTCTTCGTCGAGGGATCCGGCCAGGATCTTCTGTTCGATCCCTTCGGGGTAACCGGGAGGCACGTGCCATCCGCTGCCCATGTCCACCGGATGAAACTCTTTGTGCTCCTTGTTTACAGCCATGATGGGGCTCCTCTGGTTGACCGGGTTCAGGCAACCCTGGAATCGCGGCGCACCCGCTCCAGTTCCTGTTCCAGGGAATAGCTGTCAAGCATGCTGTCCACCATGGACAGGCAGCCCTCCCAGTCATAGGTGTTGAAGGAATGGTTCTTGGTCACGAATGTCGCGCCTGCATAGAACATTTCGTACTGGGTGTGGCGCGATCCGAATTCCGAGCCTACGGCATCCCAGGCCAGGCGGAACAGCTTGACCCGTTCCTCGGAATCGCACGCCGGCGACTGCTGGGTCCTGCCGATGAGTTCGGCGATCTCCGGATTGCCGAAATCCTCCACCGCCGACGGCAGCATGATCATGCCGCCACCGGATAGCTCCCGCAGGGTGTTCACCACCTTGGGGTAGAGTTGCTGGGTGAGGACCTGGGCCGTGTACAGGGTGTGGCGGTCGACCACGAAGTAATCGCCGTGCTGCCGTCCCTTGGCCTCCATGGCGCTGACCAGCGCAGCCACCATGTCCGTCTCCGCGGCCAGCGTACCGAGGATCTCCTTGACCTGCGGAAAGTTGGTGATGCCGTTGGTGTCCGTGATCCGTCGCGCCAGGCCTGCCAGGAAACGCATTTTCACCATGAGCCGGATCTGCGCCTGGTAATTCTGGTGGATGTGCGCCGGGGTGGCGTGGAACTGCTTCTGGCACATCTCGATGTCCTGGTTCACGAACATGCGGTCCCAGGGGACCTTGACGTCATCGAAGTAGAGCACCGCGTCATTCTCGTCGAAGCGGCTCGCCAGCGGACTGTCGAAGACATTGCGGGCCTGCTGCTCGTAGGACTTGCGTGACAGGATCCGGAGCCCTTTCGAGTTCATCGGAATGGCGAAGGAGACCGCATACTTCTCATCGCCGGGCCGCAACGGCTGGATGCAGGTCACCAGCACCTCGTTGGCCATGATGCCGGCGGAGGCGAGCATCTTCGCGCCGCGTATCGTCAGGCCTTCGCCGTCCTGGTCCACCACGCCGGCGGTGAGGAACTCGGAAGCCTGCTCGTGGGCCGCCTTGGAGCGGTCTGCCTGTGGATTGATGATGACGTAGGTCAGATACAGGTCATTGTCCCGGGCGTAGCGATAGTAGTCCCGCAGGGCGGCCGCCCGCGCCGGGTCGTGATCCTCGAACACGTCGATGCCCATGTACATGCCGGCAATGCAGGAAGCAACGTGATCCGGCGAGCGGCCGATGAAACCCGCATGCAGCCCGGACCAGGTCTCCAGCGCCTGCCTGCGTGCCACCAGCTGATCGTAACTGGTCGGGAGCTCCCAGATCCGGTTGGCGGTCTCGTCGGTGTCCGGGGTCGTGAAGGTCATCAGCTCACGGTTCTCCGCCGCGCACTGGAAGTCGTACAGGGCGGCCGCAGAGCGCAGCGAATTGCGGAACGCGGGGTGCGTGGTGGCGTCGTCCACCACCTCGCCGTTGAGGTAGATCACGCGCCCGTCGCGCAGTGAGGCCAGGTGCTGCTCGCCGTTCTTGATCATGGCGGGTACTCCTCCGATGTCCGAGCCTGCGCTCAGTAGTGAATGGGAAGTGGCCAGTCCGGCGGGCCCAGGGGGCCGGGACGCAGGTGGTTGTATCGCCCGAGGGCAAAGACCAGCGGGTCCGCCCGGTTTGCCTGGCGCAGGCGCACCACCCGTGCCACGAAGATGCTGTGATCACCGCCGTCATACTGGGCGTAGGGGACGCACTCGAGCTGGGCAATGGCACCGTCGATCAGCGGCACCCCGTGGATGCCGCGTTGCACGCTGACACCCTCCCATTTTTCCCCGAGGGGACGGGCGAACCGGTTGGACAGTTCGTGCTGACCCTCCGCCAGTACATTGATGCCGTAGGCGTCTGCCTGCTCCCAGGCGGAAAGGCTGTAAGCCCGGCAATCGACGCTGAACAGGACCAGGGGCGGTTCGAGCGACACGGAGCTGAATGAACTCATGGTCATGCCCACGTCCTCGCCCTCGGCGGTGCGGCAGGTAACGATCGCGACACCGGTAGGAAAGCGGCCGACCGTATCCCTGAACTCCCGTGGATCGACGGCCGCAGGTCCGGGGTCCCGGGGTCCGGGTGCCTGGGTCATGACGGGATCCTCCTTTGCTCCGAGGTCGTCAGATGCGCGACCAGCGATGCCGCTTCCCGGGCATTGCCCAGCAGTGGTCCGGACAGGGCCAGCAGGCGGTCGAAATCTTCGGTGCCGAGCCCGGCGAACAGGGCGTCGTTGACCTGCCTCTGGATGGGGGCGAGCTGCCGCAGCAGGGCGCGTCCCTTGTCCGTCACCGTGAGCAGGACGCGGCGCCGGTCCCGCGGATTCGGCCGCTTGCGCAACAGCCCCATGGTGGCGAGCTTGTTCGTCTCCACCGTCACGAAGGCGCCACTGAGGCTCAGGTGCATCGCCGTGCGCTTGACCCCGACACCGTGCTCGTCCTGCAGATGGGCGATGGTGATGAGCACGGTGTACTGGATGCCGGAAAGCCCGAGGTAGGCGCCGAAGGCAGCCCGCACCTCCTGCAGCTTGGCCGAGAATGCCAGCAGATTGTGCACAAGGGTCCGGAAATCATGATCCGAGCCGGCCCGCAGCAGTTCTGCCCGGGAGACGGTGAGTTCAGGTTCCCTGTCGGCTCCGCCATCGGCGCCGTGGTCGATCGGTTCCAGGTTGTCCGAAAGGGGCATGTACATGCTCTCAATTAGCTTGGTTTATTAGCTACTATCCGAAGGAGGTTAGTCGAGGCCTGCTCACCCGTCAAGTGATGCATCACAGGACTTTCAGCGTCAAAATTGCGTGCCACCGGATTGATAACAGGGGTGCGGGGCGCGGGAGCGACGAGCGATGCAGTCGCCTTGACGTGGCCTGACCCGGAGCGGTTCCGCGACGTACGGGAAACCGGCCCGGGTCAGCGTGGTTCCTGCGGGGAGGAGGTCGGGCCGAACGAATCCGGGGAGCAGGCTCAGCCCTCGTTGGGCAGGGTGACGATGCGGTAGCCGTGCTGGATGCGTCGCTTGAGCACCGGATCCTCCAGCTCCATGTCGAAGTGCTCCGTCACCTGCAGTCCACCGATGGCGGGAAAGGTCCCGCAGAGCATCACGCTGCCATCAGCAAAGCTGCCACCTTCCGACCCGAACCTGCCGATCAGGTCATCGGGGGAGAGGATGCCGGCGACACGGCCTTCCTGGTACAGCCTGCGCTCGCCGTTGATGATGGCGTGGGAGCGGAGGATCAGCTCGTCCCAGTGGTCCGTGAGGTCCTCCATTGGCCAGAGGACCGGTGCGATGGGCTTGTCGCACATCTGCTTGGAGACAGTGACGTTGAAGGTCTCCGCCTTGCGGTCGGTATGATCGGAGGCGAGCCCCACATAGGTTCTGCCCTGCGTGCGGATCAGGGCGAACTCGGCTTCGCCGCTGGAGTCGTTGCCGGGAACCTCCATCACCGTAGCCGAGGTAAAGCGGCTTACGCCCACCCGGTAGAAGATCGGAGTCCGCGCAGGCCGGGTCACGCCCAGTTCCTCGAGTTCCGCGATGTGCGCTTCCATCGCTTGCCGATCCCGACTTGTCCAGCCTGCGATCAGGGCCTGGTTGAGGGCGATCTCCTGCTCACGCCGACTGCCCCCGTGCGCGTCCACGGTGAAAGTGAGGCGGTTCTCGGGGACGTTGCTCATCGGCCATCTCCTCTGGGGCGCCGCGCCCGGTTCTCGCCGATCTGCGGTCAGGGTTGACTGCGCCGGACCTGCGGCAGGCATCACCGCCGTCTGCCGGCCGGCGACTACGGATACCCAAGCAACCGCCACCGGTGAAAACATTGTGATGTGTCACATTGTCTTTAACTATGGAGTGCGAAGTCAAACCGGTTTCCGGTGTCGCGTCCGGGTCCTGCCGGATGTACGGCGCGGTTGCCCGCCTGCCGGGTCGAAAGCCGAACTATCGCGGACCTTCACCGTCCCGGGGCAGTCCCAGGGCGGTCTCCACCGTTTCCAGATCGGTGGAAAGGGTGGTGATGTCGACGTCGCACGGACTGAAGCGGACTCGGGTGAATCGTTCGCGCTCCTCGAACGGTACGGTGGCGTCCAGCCCGAGCTTGGTCCGCATGCCACGGTCGCTGACCCGGACGTATTCATGGCCGCGGGCTCCGGGCACCGTGAAGAGATCCCGGGACGCCTCCATCCGCGTGGCGAGAGCGTACTCCACGTCGTCCTGGTCACGGATATCGATGTCTTCGTCAACGACGATGATCATGTCCAGGTCCTTGAGGGCGCCGAAGGCCGCGAGAATGGCGTTGCGCTGCAGACCGTCGTGCTGGGGCAGTTCCTTCCTCACCTGGATGACGGCATGAAAACGGTGCATGCCGCCGGCGGTCATCTCGGCGTCCACCACGATGGGTACGGCTGGCTGCACGGCCTTGAGCAGACTTGCCTCGAGGACGTACTTGCGCAGCATCACCGTCTCCCGCCCATAGCCGTTGATGGCATGGTAGATCGGATTGTTCCGGTGGGTGAGCGCCGTGACCCGAAACACCGGGGATGGCCCGGCGGGAGCGGAGAATCCGACGAACTCGCCGAACGGGCCTTCGTTCTCCTGGCCTTCGGCGAGAATCTCCCCTTCCAGCACGTATTCCGATTCCGCCGGAACCAGCAGATCCTGGGTCACGGCCTGCGTGACTGCCAGGGGCTGTCCTGCCAGACCGCCGGCGACGGCGAGTTCGTCCGCGGTCTCCGGCATCTGGGA
>SLLM01000320.1 GCA_007134055.1 Ectothiorhodospiraceae bacterium
CCTTACCCGTGAATCCGGCCTTGATGTCAGCGCGGCCACGGTCCGCAATGTGATGGCCGATCTCGAGGAGATGGGCTATGTCCGTTCCCCCCATACCTCCGCGGGGCGCGTACCCACGGACAAGGGATACCGCTTCTTCGTTGATTCACTGTTGACGGTGGATACCTCGCGGCTGGTCGCGGCGGAGGATCTGGCCCTCAAGCTGGAGATGGATCGGGAGCACGATCCGGAAGCTCTGGTGGATACGGCATCCAGCCTGCTATCCGGCCTGACACGCCTGGCCGGGGTGGTGACGCTGCCCCGCCGGAGGGGTGGTGTACTGCGCCACGTCGAGTTCCTGCCGCTCAGTGAGCAGCGGGTGCTGGCGATCCTGGTGCTGAACGAGCACGAAGTGCAGAACCGGGTGCTGTATCTGGAGCACGATTATCGTGAGTCGGAATTGCAGCACGTGGCCAACTACCTGAACACCCACTATGCGGGGCGGCCAGTGGAGGCGGTCCGGGAGGAGCTCCTGCACAGCCTGGAGCGGGATCGCGCGCGCATGGATCAGCTGATGAACTCGGTGGTCGATGTCGGTGCACGGGCGTTCACCGAGACAACCGAGCAGGACGAACGCTACGTGGTCGCAGGGCAGACCAACCTGATGAGCTTCGAGGAGCTGTCGGCCAACGTCGACCGTCTGCGCAACCTGTTCAATGCCTTCTCCGAGAAACGGGACATCCTCCACCTGCTCGATCAGTGCCTGGCGGCGGAGGGTGTACAGATCTTCATCGGCGAGGAATCCGGCTACGAGGTCTTCGACGGCTGCAGTCTGGTGACGTCCCCGTACTCCGCGGAGGGGCAGGTCCTGGGTGTGCTCGGTGTCATCGGTCCCACCCGCATGGAGTACGATCGGGTGATCCCGATTGTCGATCTCACGGCGAAACTTCTTGGCGCCGCCTTGAATAAGCAGCACTGATTCCCCATCTTCTGCGCAGGGGCTCCGCGTCTGCCGCCTCGCGGGCGTGGGGCCGGGCTTTATCGGAATTTCCAATCCAGCACAACGCAATGCATGCAGGAGACCGGAGAACGATCATGGCGGAGCAGGAAAACAGCCGGCGGTCCGAAGACGCACCGTCGCCGGAGAATGACGAGCAGACAGCACCCCGGGCCCCGCAGGACGCCGACGGGCGGGAGCCGGAATCCGGAGCCGGGCAGGAGCTTCAGGCTCTGGAGGAGGAGCTGGAGCAGGCCCGTGCCAGGGCCGAGGAGAACTGGAACGAGTACCTGCGGGCGCGGGCGGAGGTGGATAACGTACGCCGGCGCATGGAACGGGAAGTGAGTCAGGCCCGCAAGTACGGCGTGGAGAAGATGGCCGGGGAGATCCTGGCCGTAAAGGACAGCCTGGAGATGGGGCTGACCGCTGCCCGGGAGGCGAACGCCGACGTTGCCAAGCTCACCGAGGGCACGGAGTTGACGCTGAAGATGCTCAACCAGGTGCTGGAGAAGTTCAGCGTCACCGAGATCAATCCCGCCGGCAGGAAGTTCGATCCGGATGAGCACGAGGCCATGGCCATGCAGCCATCGGCGGAGCATGAGCCGAATACCGTCATTCACGTGGTGCAGAAGGGATACCGGCTGAGCGACCGGCTGTTGCGTCCGGCGATGGTGATCGTTGCCCGGCCGGCTGATCAGCAGCAGGGCGGCCAGATCGACGAACAGGCTTGAAAAACCTGGGAACGCCCTAATTTCCAGTGACAGATCGGTTTCCCCGAGAACAGTTGCAGACAAAGCGAGTTTCAGGAGTTCAACGACATGGGAAAGATTATCGGCATTGATCTGGGCACCACGAATTCGTGCGTGGCCGTGATGGACGGCGGCAAGTCCCGCGTACTCGAGAACGCCGAGGGTGAGCGCACGACGCCATCCGTGGTGGCGTTCGCAGAGGATGGCGAGATCATCGTCGGTTCGCCGGCGAAACGCCAGGCGGTCACGAACCCGGAGAACACCCTCCACGCGGTCAAGCGTCTTATCGGGCGCCGCTTCGATGAAGACGTGGTCCAGCGTGATGTCAAGGAAATGCCCTATGGCATTGTCAAGGCAGACAATGGTGACGCCTGGGTTGAGGTGCGTGGCAAGAAAATGGCGCCGCCGGAGGTCTCCGCCCGGGTATTGCAGAAGATGAAGAAGACGGCCGAAGACTATCTGGGTGAAAGCGTCACCGAGGCGGTGATCACCGTGCCCGCCTATTTCAACGATTCCCAGAGGCAGGCCACCAAGGACGCCGGCAAGATTGCCGGCCTCGACGTCAAGCGGATTATCAACGAGCCCACCGCGGCGGCCCTTGCGTACGGCCTGGACAAGGAAGGGGGTGATCGCAAGGTGGCCGTCTACGATCTTGGTGGCGGCACCTTCGATATATCCATCATCGAGATCGCCGACGTGGACGGCGAGAAGCAGTTCGAGGTCCTGTCCACCAACGGCGATACCTTCCTCGGTGGCGAGGACTTCGACCGGGCCGTGATCAACTACCTGATCGCAGAGTTCAAGAAGGACCAGGGCATGGACCTGGGCAAGGACAAGCTCGCTCTGCAACGACTCAAGGAGGCTGCGGAGAAGGCGAAGATCGAGCTCTCCTCGGCGAGCCAGACCGAAGTCAACCTGCCATACATCACGGCGGACCAGAACGGACCCAAGCACCTGGCCATCAAACTGACCCGGGCCAAGCTTGAATCCCTGGTGGAGGATCTAGTGGAGCGCACCATCGAGCCCTGCAGGATCGCTCTCAAGGATGCCGGGCTGAAGGCGTCGGAGGTCGACGAGATCATTCTGGTAGGTGGCCAGACCCGCATGCCGAAGGTGCAGGAGGCTGTCAAGCAGTTCTTCGGCAAGGATGTGCGCAAGGACGTCAACCCGGACGAGGCAGTCGCCATCGGTGCGGCAATCCAGGGTGGCGTGCTTGGCGGGGATGTCAAGGATGTCCTGCTGCTGGACGTGACGCCGCTGTCTCTCGGCATCGAGACCATGGGCGGCGTGATGACCAAGCTGATCGAGAAGAACACCACGATCCCTACCAAGGCGAGCCAGGTGTTCTCGACGGCGGAGGACAACCAGACCGCCGTTACCGTGCACGTGCTGCAGGGCGAGCGCGAGATGGCCAGCGGCAACAAGTCACTGGGCCGCTTTGACCTCTCCGACATTCCCCCGGCTCCGCGAGGCGTGCCGCAGATCGAGGTGAACTTCGACATCGACGCCAACGGCATCCTCCACGTGTCGGCCAAGGACAAGGCCACCGGCAGGGAGCAGTCCATCGTCATCAAGGCCTCCAGCGGCCTGACCGAGGACGAGATCGAGAAGATGGTCAAGGATGCCGAGGCGCATGCCGATGAAGACCGGAAGCTGCGCGAGCTGGTGGATGCCCGCAACCAGGCGGATAACCTGATTCACGCCACCCGCAAGTCGCTGGGCGACCTGGGCGACAAGGTCGACGCGGAAGAGAAGGAAGCCGCAGAGAAGGCCATCGGCGAGCTGGAGGAAGCGGTCAAGGGTGATGACAAGGGTGTCATCGAGAGCAAGACCCAGGCGCTGACGGAGATCGCCGGCAGGTTGGCGCAGAAGGCCTATGCCGACGGTCAGCAGGCGGGCGGCGAGGGCGAACCCCAGGGAGCAGATGATCAGGCCACGAACAAGGCGGATGACGATGTGGTGGATGCCGAGTTCGAGGAAGTCAAGGACGACGACAAGAAATAGGCGGATGCGACCGGCCTTCGGGCCGGTCCGCAGACTCAGACGCAGGGGTGGTGACCCTGCGTCTGTTTTCGTTTCCGAATCCACAACATAGGGCACGGTGGGTCGACCATGGCGAAACGGGACTACTACGAGATACTCGGGGTGCAGAAGAACGCTTCCGAAGCGGAGCTGAAGAAGGCCTACCGCAAGCTCGCCATGAAGCACCATCCGGACCGCAATCCTGGTGACGAGGAAGCGGAGCGCCAGTTCAAGGACGCAAAGAACGCCTACGAGGTCCTGTCCGATCCCCAGAAGCGTGCGGCCTACGACCAGTTCGGCCATGCCGGGGTGGAAGGCATGGGCGGTGCCCGGGGCGGCGGTGGTGCCACCTTCTCCGACATTTTCTCCGACGTGTTCGGCGATATCTTCGGCGGTGCCGGTGGCCCCCGCGGCCAGAGGGTCTACCGGGGTGCGGATCTCCGCTACAACATGGAGCTCACGCTGGAGGAAGCGGTACATGGCACCGAGCAGAACATCCGCATCCCCTCGTGGGAGACCTGTGACGCCTGTGACGGCCGCGGTACGGAAGGGGCAAAGGAGCCCGAAAGCTGTCCCACCTGCCATGGCCATGGCGATGTCCGCGTGCAGCAGGGCTTCTTCTCGATTCAGCAGACCTGCCCCCGTTGCGGGGGCACGGGAAGCATCATCACCGACCCGTGTCGCAAGTGCGGCGGGGAAGGGCGCCTCAGGCACACCAAGGACCTCTCCGTGCGTATACCGGCCGGCGTGGATACCGGGGACCGCATTCGCCTGTCCGGAGAAGGCGAACCAGGAGAGAGAGGCGGACCGCCCGGGGATCTCTACGTCCAGGTGGTGGTCAAGGAACATCCCATATTCAGCCGGAACGGCGAGCACCTGCATTGCCAGGTGCCGATCAGCATGGTCACGGCCGCCCTTGGCGGGGAGCTGGAAGTCCCCACGCTGGAGGGCCGGGTGAGCCTGCGGATTCCTGAGGGTACCCAAAGCGGCAAGACGTTCCGCATCCGTGGCAAGGGGGTCAAGCCGGTGCGCGGGGGGCCTCAGGGTGATCTGCTCTGCCGGGTTGCAGTGGAGACACCGGTGAATCTCACCCGGGAACAGAAGGAGCTGCTGACACGCTTCGGCGAGAGCCTGGAGAAAGGTGGCAACCGGCATAACCCGGAGAGCCAGTCGTGGCTGGACAAGGCAAGGCGTTTCTTCGAGGACATGCTGTAGCAGGCGTCCGTGCCACGGGCCCGCTGGTACGTTCACCCTGGACAACGGAGCATTGAGATGACCAAGCGCATCGGGATCGCAGGCGCCGCCGGGCGCATGGGCCGGCAGCTTGTCGCGGCCGTCACGGAACATCCGGAACTGGAGCTTGCCGCTGCCCTCCAGCGGCCGGGTAGTCCGCTGGTTGGCAGTGACGCCGGGGAGCTGGCGGGTCTGGGTCCGATCGGTGTGAAACTCACTGACGGGCTGGCCGCAGCCTGTGGCGGGCTGGATGTACTGATCGATTTCACCCTGCCGGATGCGACCATCGACAACGCCCGTATCTGTCGCGAGCACGGCGTACGCATGGTGATCGGGACTACCGGTCTGGGTGACGAGCAGAAGGCGGAGATCGAGGCGACGTCACAACAGGTCGGGGTGGTGTTTGCACCCAATTTCAGTGTCGGGGTTACCTTGTCCCTCAGGCTGATCGAGATGGCAGCCACGGTGCTTGGTGACGGCTTCGACGTGGAAGTGCTGGAGACCCATCACCGGCACAAGATCGACGCGCCCTCCGGTACCGCCGCACGCATGGGAGAGGTGCTGGCAGCGGCGCTGGGACGGGATCTGCGCGCATGCGCGGTCTACGGGCGAGAAGGTCATACCGGTGAACGTGACAGCCGCACCATCGGTTTCCAGAGTGTCCGCGGGGGGGATGTGGTCGGTGACCACACGGTCATGTTCCTCGGTCAGGGCGAACGCATGGAAGTCACCCATCGGGCCAGCAGCCGCATGACGTTTGCCCGGGGTGCGGTGCGCAGTGCTGTCTGGATCGCGGAACGGCAGGGGCCGGGGCTGTTTGACATGGAGGATGTTCTCGGGTTGAGGTAGCAGTGCATGCGATTCCCTCTCCTGCCATCGTTGCGTACCGGGGGGAGTGCCCGCTGCCAGAGGTGTGGTCTGCGTCACCCTGCGAGTGCGGAGAGCTGTCCCCACTGCGGGGAGCTGGACGATGCCGAAGAGGAGCAGCTGCGTCGACGCGTGGAGCGTGAGCAGAAGGGGCAGGCGGAACTGGGACGGGTATTCCTGATACTCACGGCCGTTATCGTCGGCCTCCTTTTACTGCTGGTACTGCGCTGAGATGCCGTTCCTCGAATTGCAGCTACTGGTGGCAGCCGCGTTGCTCGGGCTGGGGGCCTACTATCGGAAGCGGCGCCTGCCCCTGCTGGTGGAGCCGACCCGTCGGCGCGCGCGGGGCATTCTCGGCATGGCCGGGACGCTGCTGCTCGTCCTGAGCTGGCTGGTGGTGCGCGGCATGCTCGCAACCCATGGACACCTGCTGGCCGGGACCAGTACTGCGCTGGTTGCGTTTGTGGGGATTCCGGTACTAGCCGTGCTCGGTGCGGCCATGATCATCGTTGCGGGCTGGTTCTCGTTTGATTCGGTCATCGCCTTTCTCGACTATGTCACCGGGGAGGGGAGGCGCCGCGGGTAGGGTGCGATCAGCTCTCTTCGCTGGCGGGTGGTGGGTCGAGCTGGCGGATCATCGTCCAGCGCAAGGCGGAGATAGTCTCGCCGTAGTGACTCAGCAGGTGTTCGTCAAGGATGCTGAGGGCCATGCCTTGTTCGTCGGAAAGTGGGGCCAGCGAACCGAGCATGTAGGCGATGAGGTCCAGCAGATCGTCCGGCTGCACGGTGCTGGAGTCCAGCATCTGCGCACCCCTCAGGCGGACGGCGCTGCGCGAAAGTTCGCCACCGGGACCGATGTCCACTCCCGCCTGCCGCAACCGCGACAGCCCGTCCGCGAGTGTTCCGTAGGCCGATTCGCGAATACCGTCCTGGTCGCTGTCGGTGGCGCCGGCACGGGTGGCGAGGGCGTTCAACCGTGTCAGCAGGGCGCTTTCGCGGAACACCATGCTGCCATCACCGCTGAATGTCCCGGCCAGGGCGTGGAGGGTGTCGGCGTGGACGTCCATTGCCCGCGCACGGAAAGCCCGCAGCGTGGATTCATCGAGGGTTTCGTCCTGCTCCATCTGCCGCAATGCCTCGCCGTGGCGTAGCAGTGCCTCGAGTCCTTCAAGTGCGATCCGGTCCCGCTCCGGACAGGCTGATCCGGTGAGGCAGAGCCGGCCGTCGCGAAACTCCTCGACCCGTTCATGGTAGTAGTCGAGCACTTCCTCCAGGGAGTCGTGGCTGCCCGGGTAGGGCGGGAGTTCGCGCATGGGGGTGTCGGGACTGGTGAATATCACCGTGAGGTCGCTGAACAGCCGTTCGCTCAGCAGCATTGCATGCACATCCCCCTGCGGCGTGTACCCAAGCTGCGGGTCCGGCTGTTCAATGTCTGCGGGTCGGGTCAGCACGAGCAGCAACACTGCCAGGGCGATGCCGGCGACCGCGAACCAACGCAAGCGCATGGGTTACTACTCCTTCCCTGAATCACGGAGCGGCAGTCTCGCACACCGCGCGTTGGCAGCGGAAGGTGTCGCCCGATGCCTGCAGGCCGGTGAAGGACGCTGGTACCCTGTGTGCTACGGGTTGGTGGGCGGGAAGGAAGCCGACATGCATGACCCTTCGTTTACGGTTGCCGAGCGAGAGAGCACCGCAGTGCTGATGCGGCGGGTTGCGGTACTCTACAGCCTGTGGATGCTCTTCTGGGTGCCCGTGATTCTCTGGAGCTACGGGCCACAGAATTTCCTCTGGCTGTGTAATGTGGCCAAGTTCATTGTCCTGTTGGGACTCTGGACCGGGAACCGCTTGCTGCTCTCCGCGCAGGCCGGCACGTTGCTCCTGGTCGGGGTATTCTGGACGCCCGATTTCCTGCTCGGACTTGCAAGTGGTGGCGCACTTGCGAACTTCACCGCCTACATGTTCAATCCCGAGCTCAGCCTCCTGGCCCGGATCACGTCGCTGTACCACATCGTTCTGCCCGTCGTGTTGCTCTGGGTGCTCTGGCGCCTGGGATACGACGGACGCGGTCCCTGGCTGCAGTCGGGGATTGCGGCGATCCTGCTTCCTGCCTCCTGGTTGCTTGCGGATCCGGATCGAAACATCAACTGGCTCACGGAACCGCTCGGGATCGAGCAGGTATGGTTGTCGGAGCCGATGTTCGTGGCAGTGATGATGATCTGCTATCCGCTGCTGCTATTCTGGCCTGGTCACGGGCTCGTGGTCCTCCTCCTTCGTCTGCTTGGCCGGCGTACCTGAGGGTTGCCGCGGGCATCCGGCAGGCTTCGTGGAATCCTGCCGGCGGGCGTCTTTTGCACCCATTGGGAACCGTCTGGAACCCTTTGTCCGGATTGCGCGTTTCACCTTCATATGAGCCAGATTGTCAGTCTGTGGAAGCGGGCCCGTGCAGCGGCAGCCTTCGAGCAGTGCGTGCGCGGGCATGTTCCACGCTTGTTCAACCTGGCCTGGAGGCTGACCCGGTCTACCACCGACGCCGAAGACCTGGTCCAGGAGACACTTCTGCGTGCCTACAGTCGGCGGGAACAGCTGCTTGAGCTGCAAGCCCCGGGAGCATGGCTCGCCCGGGTACTGCACAACGCCTGGATCGACCGCTGGCGGCGCAAGGGTGTCATGAGGGATGCCGATTCCCTTGATGCAGAGGAGGCGGGCGATGCATCGATGCGCGCGGACTCCGACCAGGCACTCATGAATGCGGTGGATGCGGCAGCGATCATGCGGGCAGTGGCGCAGTTGCCCGAGGGGCAGCAGCTGGTTGTGCTCCTTCACGACGCCGCCGGCTATACCCTGGAGGAGATAGCCGAGGCGCTGGGCATTGCGGTCGGCACATCCAAGTCCCGCCTCCACCGGGCGAGGCAGGCGCTGCGGGAACGGCTGACGGATGGAACGTTTTCGGGGCGTGCTGCGTGTATACCGGACAGGAGGTCATGAAGCATGAACTGCCATGACGTTCAACAGATGGTGGAATCGAACGGCAGCCTGGGGGGGAAGCGACAGGCGGAGGCTGCCCGGGCTCATTTGCGAGCCTGTCCCGCCTGTCGCGCCTTTTCGTCGGAAATCCGGCGGCTACGCCAGGCGCTGGCCGATGACGACGTGCCCGCAATGCCGTCGGACCTTCCGGATCGCCTGTGCTGGCCTCCCCTGGGGGCGGTACGCCCCGCCGGGTTTCTTGCCGTGGCCGCTTCGTTGGTGCTGGCGGTTGCGCTGGTGGTGATTCTTCACCCATGGGAAGGCTCAGGGCCGGCGCAGCCGGGAGTGGCCGCCGGTGACCAGTGGCGCAGCGAGACTCTCACCCTGTCCCTGGATGCTCCCCGGGATCTGCACGCGGTTGAGATCCGCATCGAATTGCCACCCAGGGTGGAGATCGAAGGGCATCCGGGACGACGAACGCTGGAATGGAGTGATGACCTGGTGGCCGGTCCGAACCAGTTGCGGATTCCTCTACTGCTGACGGGAGACGCGGAAGGAGAACTGGTGGCGACGTTGCGCCATGAAGGCCGGACGCGGGACCTCCGTGTACCCGTTGATGGGCTACGGTAGGGGGGAGGAATGTCCGGAAGGATCGCCGTGGAAGGTCTGCGCATCGGAAAGTACCTGCTGGCCGTGGGCTTCGTGGGCCTGCTTGGCGGAGCGGGGGCAATGGCTGATGAACTGGACGTGACCATGGATGTGGTTGACAGCGACGCCACGGAGGAGCGCGTGGTACGGGAACTGCGTATCCCGGAGCCGGCAGCCGAGGCCGGGCGCGAGCCGCCGACCGAGGGCTTGGGATCCGCACCCGAGGCCCGCGAACGAGGTAGGGAGTTCGGACAGGAGCGGGCGGAATCGGCACGGGAGAGAGGGCGGGATGCCCGCGAGCGGGGCTCCGATGCACGCGGGCATGGCCGGGGACCGGACCACGATCGGGGAAGGCCGGAGTCGCCCGGCCCACCGGCAGCCCCCCCGGGCTCCCCGGGGGAAGGACGCGGTCCGCCCGATTGAGGGCGGAAACACGTCCGCGGCAACGAGCGCCGCTACTGACGGGTGATGACGACAGTCATCACCCGTCCTGCTTTCTGGCATGCTGACGGGCCGGGGAGTGGCATAGGTGTCGGAACGACATGCTCGCACGGCTCTGGCTTGCCATCGCGATTGGCCTCGCGCCACTGTGCGCGGTTACGGGTGATCCGGGAAGGGTCCATTTCGAGCGCGGAGTGGAAGCCAGCCGCGATGGCTCCTACAAGGAGGCGCTGAAATCCTTTCAGCAGGCACGCAACGAAGGACTGGACTCGGCGACCCTGCACTACAACATCGGCGTCGTGCTGTTTCGCCTGGAGCGTCTGGATGAGGCCGGAATCGCGTTTCGCCGGGCAGCGGAAGGGGAAGAGCTGCGCGGGCCGGGTCTATACAACCAGGGATTGGTCGCCCTGGCGCAGGAGAAGACGGACGCGGCGGCGGGGTTCTTTGCTGCTGCTGTTGCCGAAGCTCGCACCGACCAGATCCGGGACCTGGCGCGCAGGCAACTGGCACGGCTGGATGAATCCCCCACGCCCGTGGACATGTTATCGACGCGGGCGTGGATCAGCCTCGCAGGCGGATACGATACCAATCCAGTACTGGAGGCTGACAACCGTTCCATCACGGAGAATGGCGTCGCTTTCCTGGATGCCCTGTTATGGGGAGATATCCGGGTTACACCACCGCAGCACCCGGATGTGCGCCTCGAGGGGCTGGCGGCCCTGCGTCGCCATGAAGGCGAGAGCGCGGCTGACTACCATTTTCTCGAAGCGGGTGTCGCCTGGCATGGCACGGCAGGACCGTGGCGGCTGGTTCCTGCCCTGCGGGTCAATGCGGTGACGCTCGGCAACGATACCGTGGAGCGCCGTGTGTTACTGGCGCTGGAAGGTACCCGCCAGGTCACGGGCCCGGTATCACTGCGGCTGAACGCCGAGTTGGCCCGAGCCCTGGGTGGTTCCGACTATCGTCAGCTCGACGGCCATCGCCACGGCTTGCAGGTTGGCCTGCAGGACCGGGATGCGGGTTTGCCGTGGCTGATGCGCTATGAACTCGTCTACGAAGATCGCGTTGGCCTGGAGCACGACAACGGGTTCGAATCCCGTTCCCCGTTGCGGCATGGCCTTACGCTGGGCCTGGATCCGCGACTGACCGGGCCTGCATGGCTGGAGTTGCGCCTGGCCTATCGGGAAAGCAGGTACCGGGAACGGGATCGGGAGGCGGACGGCAGCTCCCTGCGGCGCAGGGATCGACGGCTCAGGGCCAGTATCGGCGTGAACCGGCGCCTGTCGCAGGACTGGAATGGTTTCCTGCGGCTTGCGTGGATGGACAACCGGTCACGCGTCGAGGCATTCGAGTACACGCGAACGGAACTGATGCTGGGCGTCGACCGGACGTTCTGAGGCGGGCGCGGGACCGTCCGCTCCCGCGCCCGCCTCGTGGCCCTAATCGGCAAAGTTCTGCTCGGTTCGCTCGCCGGCCATAACGACGACGTCATGTTGCTGCGGGAACAGGATGCCGTCCTGCGCCTCGGGATCATCGTCCGCGGCCTGACACGTGAACGCGATCGTGTACTCCCCTGCCGGGAGGAATCCCACGGTATAGGCGAAGGTCATGCTGTCTTCCTTCTGCTTCACGTTGGCGACCGTGACCGGGTGTTCGGCACCATCGGTACGCTCCTGCTCCTGGCCATCCTCGTCCACGTAGACGTCGCCGGGAACCGCCTCGAAACCCTGGTACACGTAAACGGCATTGCCGGCCCCGGTGTTCGGGTCGCTGGTGCATGCCTCGTCCAGGATCAGCGGATCGTCCACCGTGCCGAAGATGGATCCCACCTCGCTGTTGTCGACCAGCCGCAGCGAAGGCCGCAGCATGTAGAAGTCACCGCGGTCCACCAGCGCCTTGCGTAGTTCCACGTCGATGACGAAGTCCGCATGGCCGTCCGCCGGGATCACGAAGGGACTGGAAAGCTGTAGAAAGCGGGGGTTGGGGTTCTGGGAAGGGGGCTGGTTACCCGGGATGTAGAGCCCCATCTCGCCGCCTCCTTCATGCAATACCTTCGAATGGGGCCAGCCGCTTTGAACGAACAGGCGGATGTAGTTGTATTCGCCGGCGGGAAGTTCGACATCCTCGATCAGGGGCGCGGCATTCTCGCCCTGGAGGGTGAGCAGATCCACCGTCACCGCTTCCTCCAGTTCGATCGTTTCCCGTGGCCCCGATTTCGGCTTGACGTCAATGCGATCGAACGTCACCCAGACCTCGGTGACCTTGTCCGCCGGCGCATCGGTCACCGCGAACGAGGCGGTACCCGTGCTGCCTGCGTCATTGCCGTCGTCGCCACCGCCACTGCCCGAGTTGCAGCCTGCGGCCAATACGCCTGCAGCCAGGACGACGGGCATCCAGAGCCAGGTGCGAGTCTTCCGTACCCCAATCGTGTTCGTCATGCGTTGGTTCTCCATGAATTCCAATGTCATGCTCATTCGGAGGAACGCAGCTGGCGGACAAAAGGTTCCGTGCCCCGGGTGACGCCGTCGGGATCTGGTTTCGCAATCGCGAACCGCTCGCTGCCTTGCCCCGGGGTGCCGGACGGCTCGTGTCGACTGGGGTCCCGGGTTGCCAATGGTCTGCCATGCCCGGTGGCGAGACGGTAGGATAACGGGCCTCGGCGCGTTTGCAGGCCTGCAGCGGTGATCCCGGCGGCATAGGGGTAGAACGCCTCCGCAAGATTGGTCCTGCCCGGCACCGGATACTTTATCCCGTAACGGCAAGCGGAGTAGTCATGGCGATGATCGATTTCGAGGATTTCATGAAGGTTGAGCTACGGGTTGGGCGGGTACTGTCGGTGCAACCGTTTCCCGAGGCGCGAAAGCCGGCCTTTATCCTGGAGGTGGATTTCGGTCCGGACGTTGGCGTCCGCAGGTCCAGCGCACAGCTGACGACGCTCTATCAGCCTTCGGACCTGGAGGGCCGACTTGTCGTTGGCGTGGTGAACTTCCCGAAGAAGCAGATCGGACCGTTCCTGTCCGAATGCCTGATTACAGGGTTCCACAATGAAAACGGTGACGTGACGCTGTGTGTTCCGGATGGCGATGTGCCTCCGGGCGCGCGGCTATGCTGACTGTGGGGTATGTGCATAAATTAAAACTCATTTTTATTTCAGTAATTTAGGCACTACTATTATAGTCTTGCGTGAATTTCCAGAACCCCGTTGATCACGAACTGCACGGCGATCACGGACAGGATGATCCCGAACAGCCTTGTGACGATCTCCTTGCCCGTTTCACCGAGGTAGCGGACCAGGAAGTGCGAGTAGACCATCGCCAGGTAACACGCGCCGGTAGTCAGGCCGATGGCCAGAAACACCAGCAGCAGGTGCCAGAGGGTGGGCGCCTCGCTCGTGAGAATCATCACCGTTGCGATGGAACCCGGGCCACTGATGAAGGGGATCGCAAGGGGAATGACGGAGACGTCGTTCCCGAGCCTCCCGTCGGCGTGGGGTTCGTCGCCGGTAACTTCCTCGCCCTCGTCCTGCCCCTTGCGGATCATGCCCATGGCGATACCGAACAGTATCAGCCCCCCTGCGATCCGGAACGCTTCCAGGGTGATGCCGAACAGTTTGAAGATGATACCGCCGAGCAGGGCGAAGGTGACGAAGATGCCTGTGGCGATCAGGGTGGAACGGCGGGCGATGGTTTCCCGCGTTCCGGCCGATGCCCTGGGCAGCAGGGAAACGAAGACGAATGCGGTGGTCAACGGATTGACGATGACGAACAGGGCGGCAATGGTGATAATCCAGTATTCGAGGAGTATGCCGGCATTCACGGTGTAATCAGGCCTCCGTACGATCCCCCCTGTTCGCGGTTCGGCTGGAGGGGGGGCGACACCGTCTCGTTACGTACTTGCCCGCGGTGCCGGGCAGGTCACGCGTACCGGGCAGGCAATCCGCCGGTCGAGCACATGGCGTTTCAGTGTAGCGCAGTCGCGCGCACCGGGGGGCCATGGCGCTGCCCGCACCATGAACCGGTACTCGTATACGGAAGGGGGTCGCCAGTATCTCATTGCTGATTCCGCCACCGGTGCTCCTGCTCCTGGTCGCCATCCTGATGTGGGCCGGTGCCGGGGTTTTCGACGCCTGGACGTACACAATTCCCTTGCAGCGCCTGGTGGCCGTGTTCCTGACGCTGCTCGCCGCGCTGCTCATGGCGGCGGCGGTGACGGCGTTTCTGCGGGCGGGGACGACCATCAATCCGATGACGCCGGGCCGGACTACCCGGCTGCTGACCAGCGGGATATATGGCGTATCCCGCAACCCTATCTACCTCGCGGACGCGCTGCTCCTCGCCGCCCTGGCCGTATGGTTGGGTAATCCGCTGAATGCGATCCTGCTGGCGGTCTTTGTCGCCTACATCGACTGGTTCCAGATCCGGCCTGAGGAGGCGGCGCTGATGCAGCGCTTCGGTGACGAATACTCGGCGTACTGCGCCCGGGTCCGGCGCTGGTTGTAGCAGTGGAGGGTGCGGCAGGGCTGCTACCCTTGGCGGGATGCGAGGCTGGCCGGAACCGGAATCACGGGGACGAGGACGATGAGCGAAGCGGACTCGGCAAAGCCGGGACAGGAAGGTTTGCTGCACCGTATATTGCGGCATACTGCGGCGGTCGGACCTGCCGCTGGTGGTCTATGCTGCCGTGCTCGTGAGCATGGTGCTGATCTGGGGGTTCCGGGCTGTGCATCCGGATCTGGCGCTCAATCTGTTCTCCGAGCTGCTTGGAGTCGCGTTTACCCTGTTCATCATCGATACCCTGGGCCTGGAGGTTCAGGGCGAATCCCGGTGACACGTGGGAGCCGACTGGCATTGGGCGTGAGAAACCGGCCCGGGGCGAATGCCCCTGGATTGCATGTGCCGCCCGCAATGACGTGCGGATTGGATTCCGTTCCCGTGTGGCGAGGCAGGAGACCGCATCATGGCAACGCAACGGCGGCCGTATCGCCTGTACTATTCCCCTGACAGTGCCAGTATCGTCCCCAGGATTCTCCTGGCCGAGCTCGGTGCACCCTGCGAGGCGATCCTCGTGGACCGGGCCCGCAACGAGCAGCAGTCGCCGGAGTACCGGCGGCTGAATCCGCAGGGTCTCCTGCCGGTCCTGATCGACGGTAATTCGGTCGTCTTCGAGACTGGCGCGATCGTCCAGTACCTCTGTGACCTGCACGGACGCCTTGCTCCCGGCGTGGATTCCGGGGCTCGTGGTGATTTCTGCAAGTGGCTTTTCTATCTGTCCAACACGCTGCATGCGGATCTGCGCATCTTGTTCTACACGCATCGCTATACGGTCGATGTCGATTCGGTGCCGGCCCTGCGTCGGGGCATGCGGCAGCGTATCGGCGAGCACTTCGGGCTGCTGGACCGGGTCCTTCAGGCGTCGGAAACAGGCTGGTTGCTGGACTGGGGCCTTTCGGCCTGCGATTTCTACCTGGCCGTATGTGCCCGCTGGGCGGTTCTGTATCCGCCGGGGGAAGCCCTGACATCTCCCGTTCCGATGGATTTCCCCGGGGTGGCGCGGGTGCTGGAGCGGTTGCAGGAACGGCCGGCGGTTCTCGCAGCATATCGTACCGAGCGCATTCCGCCGCCGGTATTCACGCATCCGCAACGGCCGGAAGGCATGGAACGCCTGCTCCGGGGTGGCGTCGACTCCTGAAGGGGGTGTCTGGGCGGATTGCCGGCAGCAGGTGTGGCGGCGGCAAGCATGACAGAATGACGGCCGGACGTGCCACTGGCCGGGAGGAAAGGCATGAAGATCTGGGTCGATGCGGACGCCTGCCCCGGAGTGATCCGGGAGATCCTGTTCCGGGCTTCGGCCCGCACCGGGGTACACCTGACCCTGGTGGCGAACCAGCCTTTGCGGGTGCCACCATCCACCTTGATCGATACCCTGCTCGCGAAGGCCGGATTCGACGAGGCCGACGCGGAGATCGTCCGTCGCATCGAGCCCGGTGATCTGGTGATCACTGCCGATATTCCCCTTGCCGCGGAGGTCATCGAAAAGGGGGGCAGCGCGTTGAGTCCGCGGGGCGAATTCTATTCGGCGGAGAACATCCGCGGACGGCTCAACATGCGCGATTTCATGGACACGCTTCGCGCCAGCGGCGTGGATACCGGCGGCCCGCCGCCACTCGGGCAGAAGGAGAGGAAGGCATTCGGAGATCAGCTTGACAGATTTCTCGCGCGTCGCTGAAGTGGCGCGTCCAACGCTGAGAAAGGGACGAGCGATGACACGGAATCGATGGATTCTCTCACTGATGACGACGGCGGCAGCCCTCCTCCAGGGATGCGCTGCCGCCAATAGCGAAGGCCTTCACGTGACCGCCAGTGCGGAACGGCTCACGACAGGGGCAGAGGAATCCGTGGTGGTGGAGGTGGTGGCGAGGAATACGGCCGCGGAGCCTGTTGTCTGGGGGCACGGCAGCTCGGGGTGCCAGATGCATCTGCTGGTTCGGGTGGACGGGCGCGACCGCAAGGCCGTGGATGCCCGGGTCTGCACGATGGACTACGTGGCGCAGGGCCTGGATCCGGGTGAGTCCCGGAGTGAACGGATCCCCTGGGATGGGCGGGTGCTGGTCGACGGATCAGAGAAGGTACTGCCGCGGGGCGAGTACGAACTACGGGCAGCTGCCGGCGACCTGGAAACCAGTGATGCATTGCTCATCCGGGTCGAAGGGAGCGGAGACTGATCATCCGGAAACAGCCTACCGCCACCCCTCCGTGACCAACCCGCCGGTCCGGTCGCTGGGCACTGCAGGCGCCCCGCACCTGCGGGAGCGCTGTGTCCTGCACGGGCCCGGCGTCGTCGGCCACACCCCTTCCGATGACGGCCGACCCTGCTCCCGCGAACAGGACCGGATCAGGGCCAGGTCCGCCAGGCGGCACTATAGGCCTGCCATGGCGGTTCAGGTCACAAAGTCAAGCCATGAACGCGGCGACGCTCAATCCGCGTAAGTTCCTGCCGATACGGTTGCTGTGGAAGCGAAATTCGTGACGGGCATCATCGCTTTGGCTGCGGGAGTGGCCTACATTGCGCGGAATTTCGGAAAACCACGTCGCCCCGGGCCACCTGATCCGGGAACGCAAGGTTCGAGCAGGAAACGCTTGGGGGGTCTGGAATGCGTGCTGTCCTCGGAGTCTTCGACCGGCTGGGAATCATGATCAAGGCGCTGATCCCCCCGGTGCTACTGATTCTCATCATGCTCCTTGTCGGCGGAGTCGCCTTGTTCACGCAGCAGGATGTAAATCGGGGTATGGAGGAGGTTTCCGGTGATCTGGCCCCGGTTAGCGAAGTGGCGACGGAACTCATGGGTGGTGTATACCGTGAACGGATCGCCGCCTCGGACTTTCTCAACCACCGTGCGGACTACATGAGCGATGCGTGGCGCAACATGCGCGACGATGTGCTCGTGACTCTTGAGCGGGCCGGGGAGACCATCCGGCATCCGGAGCGTGCCGCGATCCTCCGGGAACTGGTCGAGCAGCATGAGCGTTTCGGTCACGTGTTCCAGGAAGAGGTGGTTCCGTCCGCCATGGAGTCGGCGAACATCTTCGGCCGCCGACTGCAGCCGGCGGTCATGGATATGGAGTTCATCCTGGAGGATCTGATCGAACGCCAGGCGCAGCAGGATCGTATCGAGACGACGCGGCTCGCCGGAGCCGCCCTGTACCATGTCGCTTCTACCAGCGCGGCGATGTCCCGCTACGCCGGGCAGGGTGACAGCGGCGGCTACAATCTGGCGGTCATGCGCTACGGCAATGCCCAGTCGGCACTGGAGGAGCTTTCAGCCGTGGTCGCGGATGCCCGTGACGTGGCCGACGTCGAGGAAGCACTGGAGACCTGGGCGGATTTCCGCGAAGGAATGGAGGCACTCAACCGCTCCGTCGGTCAGACCGCCATGCTGGTGCGTGAGGAACTGAACGTCATCGGTCCGGCCATGACGGGACTGGCCGGCGATCTGGAAGCCCATGCCGTGGAAACCCTGAACCGCGTGGCCGCGGATGTGACTGCGTCCGGGATCGAGGCGGGCAGGATCATCACCACGCTCCTTGCCATTGGCGCCCTGGTTGGTGCACTCATCGCCTGGTTTCTCACCCGGGGCTATGTGCGTCCTCTGGTTGGCACGAACGAGTTTCTGGGTTCGGTGGTGGATGACATGGATGCGGGACGAGGCGATCTTACGCGACGTGTGGAGGTAAGGAGTCGTGACGAGGTAGGTCAGCTTGGTCACAACATCAATCGTTTCATTGAGACGCTGCAGCGCGTTGTGGGGACGATCAACA
>SLLM01000276.1 GCA_007134055.1 Ectothiorhodospiraceae bacterium
GACATTCTGCGCATGGGTGCGCCCCAAGGCCAGCGCGCGGGCGCCGGGGTGTTTACGGGGCGCCAGGCAACGCGGCGGGCTTGACCCCCGGGTTGCCTGGCGCTAGCTTGCGAAGAGACAAGGGGCCATTTCCGATCCCCGGGGGCGCAGACCCGATGCAGCCGACCGATACCTATGACCCGGATTACTTCCACAGGGTGGTGGACTGCCAGTGGGCCTGCCCCGCCCACACGGATGTCCCTGGCTACATACGCCTGATTGCCCAGGGGCGGTATACCGATGCCTACATGCTGAACCGGGACTCCAACGTGTTTCCCGGCATACTCGGACGTGTGTGCGACAGGCCCTGCGAGCCGGCCTGTCGCCGTGGCCGGGTGGATGGGCAGGAACCGGTCGCCATCTGTCGCCTCAAGCGGGTCACCTATGATTACAAGGATGCCATCACGGCCCGCCTTCCGAAGGTGCCCGAGGACGGGAACGGCCGGCACATCGCCTGTATCGGTGCTGGCTGCGCCTCCCTGACGGTAGCCAATGATCTGATGCCCCTGGGGTACAAGGTCACGATTTTCGAGAAGCTGGATGTCACGGGTGGCCTGATGCGCTCCAACATCCCCCGCTTCCGGCTGCCGCCGAACGTACTGGATGAGGAGATCGACAACATCCTCGGCATGGGAGTGGATCTGCGCCTGGGTACACCCGTGGAATCAATGCAGTGGCTCCTGGATCAGGGGTTTGACGCCGTGTTCGTCGGCTCCGGTGCGCCACGGGGCAAGGAGCTGCGCTGCCCGGGGCGGGATGAGGCAGGACGGACCGGACACGTGCACATCGGCATCGACTGGCTGGAGTCGGTGGCATTCGGGCATGTCGACTCCGTCGGCAGGCGGGTGCTCATCATCGGCGCCGGAAATACTGCCATGGACTGCTGCCGCACGTCGCTGCGGCTGGGTGCGACGGACGTGCGGGTCATGGCCCGCAAGCCGCGGGACCAGCTCCGGGCCTCCGCCTGGGAGCTCGAAGACGCCCTCGAGGAGGGGGTCGAGGTGGTCACCCACCATTCGCCCCGGGCGTTCGTGGTCGAGGGTGGTGTGCTCCGGGGCATGCATTTCGATGTGCTGGAGTACTACGACGAGGATGGCCGCCAGAAGAGCCGGGTGGTGGACGAGGTGTTCCTGCCGGCCGATGACGTGATCCTTGCCATTGGTCAGGATACCGCCTTTCCCTGGATCGAACGCGACATCGGCATCGAGTTCGACGAGCAGGATTCCCCGGTGGTGGACCGTACCACCTATCAGTCGACACTCCCCGGGGTGTTCTTTGGCGGCGACGCCGCCTTCGGCCCGGAGAATATTATCTGGGCGGTACGCCACGGCCACGAAGCGGCGATCTCCATCCATCGTCACGTCCTGGGCGAGGATGTCAGGGACCGCCTGCCCAATGCGGTGGATGTGCATACCAGCAAGATGGGTCTGCACGAATGGGGCTATTCGAACCAGTACACGCCGGAAGAACGGCGCCTGGTCCCGCACGTGGACATCAGCAAGCGCTTTCGCAACATCGATATCGAGGTGGAGCTGGGCTTTCGCGAGGACGAATGGCGCGTGGAGGCGGAGCGTTGCCTCAACTGCGACATACAGACCATCTTCTTCAACGACAAGTGCATCGAGTGCGATGCCTGCATCGACATCTGTCCCACCCAGTGCCTGACGATCCTGCACATCGACGAAGACGAGCCCGAGGAATCCGTGCGCGCGCGCCTCAAGGTGCCGGCCAGCAATCCGGACCAGGCGATCTACGTCTCGAAGCGACTGCCACAGACCCGGCGCCACATGGTGAAGGACGAGGACCAGTGCGTGCATTGCGGGCTGTGCGCGGAGCGCTGTCCGACCGCGGCCTGGGACATGAAGCACTCACAGATCTTCATACCCCAGGTGCAGGATGATGAAGCGGCGCGGCAGGAACGCGCGGGCCGCGAACGGGCGTGATCGACGGGACGGCACCCCGGGGGCGGCGTCGCCGGGCGCGGAGATACGGGAGATGCTGATGACAGGTCGCGTCAACGATTTCACCCTCAAGATTGCCACTGTCAACGGCACCGGTTCCGCCAGTGCCAACGCCCTGCTGCGCAAGGCCATCTTCCGCATGGGCGTGCCGGTGATGGGCAAGAACTACTTCCCTTCGAACATCCAGGGGCTGCCCACCTGGTACGAGATTCGCGCGACTGAACAGGGGCACCTGACCCGCTCCGGCGAGGTGCACCTGATGGTGGCCATGAACGCGGAAACGTTTGCCAAGGATCACGCCGAGGTGACCCCGGGTGGCTACCTCCTCTACGACAGCACCTGGCCAAGGACGCGGGATCTGGATCGCGACGATATCCACGTCATCGGCGTGCCGCTCGCCTACATGGTCAACCACCAGTTCGTCGACGCACGCACCCGCATCCTCATGAAGAACATCGCCTACGTGGGCGCCCTGGCTGCACTGCTGGATCTGGATCTGGAGGTGATCGAGGGGCTGCTGAAGGAGACCTTCGGCGAGCGCAAGGCGAAGCTGGTGGACGCCAACATGCAGGCGGTGGAACTGGGCTATGAACATACCCGCGCAAACTACGCCTGCCCGCTGCCCCTCCGGGTGGAGCGGCGGGACCTGACGCAGGGGCATATCGTCATCGACGGCAACACCACCGCCGCCCTCGGGGCCATGCTTGCCGGCGCCACGGTGGGGGCCTGGTATCCCATCACGCCATCCACGAGCCTGATGGATGCCTTCAACGGCTTCTGCGAAACCTACCGACGCACCGCCAGTGGCGAGCGGCAGTTCGCGGTCGTCCAGGCGGAGGACGAACTGGCGGCCATCGGCATGGTTCTTGGTGCCGGCTGGATGGGTGCGCGGGCCTTTACCCCGACCTCGGGGCCGGGCATCAGCCTGATGAACGAATTCCTGGGGTTCGCCTATTACACCGAGATCCCGGCCGTGGTGTTCGACGTGCAGCGGGTGGGTCCGTCCACCGGCATGCCCACCCGTACCCAGCAGAGCGACCTGATGGAATGCGCGTACGCAGGCCACGGCGACACCCGTCACATCTGTCTCTACCCGGGAGATCCGGCGGAAGCCTTCGATCTCGCCGTCCGGGCCTTCGACCTCGCCGAACACTTCCAGACGCCGGTGTTCGTGGTCTCGGACCTGGACATCGGCATGAACGAGTGGATGGTGCCGGAGCTGACCTGGGACGAGACCCGTCAGCCGGACCGGGGCAAGGTGCTCAGTGCCGAGCAGCTTGACCGCCTCTCCGGCCCCTTTCAGCGCTACATGGATCCGGACCGGGACGGCATCCCGTTGCGGACGCTCCCGGGGGTGCACCCGGCGGGCGCCTTTTTTACACGGGGCTCCGGACACTCCAAGCACGGAACCTATACCGAGGACGCCGCCGAGTACCAGGAAGTGATGGATCGCCTCGGCCACAAGTTCGACACGGCCCGGGCGCACGTTCCTTCCCCGGATATCGAGTATGCCTACGCAGCGGGCGCGGTAGGAGGCAGAAACCGACACCGACCCACGCGCTGCGCCCTGGTTACACTGGGGTCCTGTGATCTTGCGGCGCGGGAGGCGCGCAAGCGGCTGAAAGCGTCGGGTACGGAGCTGGATTACTGCCGCGTGCGCGCGTTTCCCTTTACCGACGAGGTGGAGCGGTTCCTGGCCGAGCACGACATCCTCTTCGTCGTCGAGCAGAACCGGGATGCGCAGTTCCGCAGCATGCTGCTGATGGAGACCGACGTGAACCGCAGCAAGCTGGTATCGGTGCTGCATTACAATGGTCTGCCGATCGCCTGCACCCACATCGAAGAGGCAGTGCTGGCCCATCTGGACAGGGGGGAGGCGGTATGAGCTACATGAAAAAGCCCGTGGCCCACCATTCCGCCCTGCCGGTCAACGGGCTCGGCTACACCGTGCGGGACTACGAGGGGGGTATGTCCACCCTGTGCGCCGGTTGCGGGCATGATTCCATTACCGCAGCGCTGATCCAGGCCTGCTGGGCACTGGACATCACCCCGCACAAGGTCGCCAAGATGAGTGGTATCGGCTGCTCCTCGAAGACACCGGCCTATTTCCTGCGGCAGGCCCACGGCATCAACGCAGTCCATGGCCGGATGCCGTCCATTGCCACCGGTGCCAACGCCGCCAATCGGGATCTGCATTTCATCGGCGTCTCCGGGGACGGAGACTCCCTGTCCATCGGTTTTGGCCAGTTCGCCCACGCCATACGCCGTAACGTCAATATGCTCTACCTGATCGAGAACAACGGCGTGTATGGCCTCACCAAGGGTCAGTTCTCCGCCAGCGCGGACGTGGGCAGCCGATCCAAGGGCGGCCGGATCAACCAGCAGCCCCCCATCGACCCGGTCCTGACGGCGATCTCCCTGGGGTGCACCTTTGTCGCCCGGGGGTTCTCCGGGGACAAGGAGCAGTTGATCCCTCTCATCCAGGCAGGGCTGCAGCATCGCGGCTTCGCGATGATCGATATCATCAGCCCCTGTGTCGCCTTCAATGACCACGAGGGCAGCACCAAGAGTTACGCCCACACCCGGGAGTACTACCATCCCGCCATCCACACTGACTACATCGAGCCGAAGGCGGAGATCCGTGCCGAGTACGAGAAGGGCAAGTCCATGCCCATCGAACTCCACGATGGCTCCGTGATCGTGCTGCGCAAGGTGGATGTCGATCACAACCCTACCGATCGGGCCAGCGCCATCAGCTACCTGGAGAGGCATCGGGAGGCCGAGGAGATTGTCACTGGACTGCTTTACATCGAGGAGGAAGGCAGCGACCTCCATGCCCTCAACGGCACGGTGAGTGGTTCCCTGGTGAACGCCAGCCTGCATGAGGACCAGCGGCACATCCTCGAGCAGGTCCAGGCGCGCTACCGCTAGTGTCGTGAATCATGGGTTCGTCCCCTTTTTTGAGCCTCGGACACGCTCCGGAACAAGGCGCGCTCTGCCGCAAGGGTGATTCCCTTGCCAAGGGGTGAAACACCGTACCGGTGCGGCTGCATTCATGGTTCGGGATCGCCATCCTCCTCCGCCAGCAGATCCCCCAGCCGGTCTAGCATCTGTTCCACCCGCAACCGCCTGTCGCGCAGCCATAGCTCTACCCGGGCAAAACCCTTCGTTCCCAGTCGACAGGTTCGTACACGGCCGACCTTCTCCGTCTGCACGAGACCGCCGTTCTCCAGCACCTGCAGGTGCTGGAGAA
>SLLM01000400.1 GCA_007134055.1 Ectothiorhodospiraceae bacterium
CGGTGGAAGAGCAGCGCCGGCAGCCCGACCCAGTAACACAGCCGGTTGACGTCGTTGAGCGCGGTGGCGGTGAAAAAGCGCCAGCGCATCAGGCCCCAGCCGATGGCAATCAGGAGGAATACCGGGGCGATGATGGTGATGATCTCGGTCAGGTTTGCACTCCGTCGCGTCGGGGCATGGCCGTCGGTCCGGCGAGTGGGCACACGTCGGGACAGTCCGTGAGTGTACTATCCGGCGCACCGCCCCATCGCAGGCGCCGGCGCCATTGTGGCGGGTATCAGGCTTTTCTGAGGAACGCGGCAAGGCGCTGCTGCGCCTCGTCCCCCACCCGCAGCGCTGCCAGGCGCGCGGACATGTGCTCCCGGATCTCCGGCGAGGTCAGGGGCGCCGCCATGTCGAGCAGCCGGCGGCACTCGCTCACGGCAATCGGTCCGGCGCTCAGCAGCTCCTTCACCACGGCCTCGACCGCGGCATCCAGTTCCGCCGCCGGTACCACCTCGTGCACGAGCCCGGTGTCGCGGGCCATGGCAGCACTGAAACGCTCGCCGGTGACGGCGTAGCGGCGCGCCATCCGCCCGCCCATGCAGTCCACCACGTAGGGCATGATGTTGGCGGGTACGAGCCCCAGCTTGACCTCGGAGATGCAGAACACGGTCTGCTCCTCGGCAATGGCGATATCGGCGGCCGCCAGCAGGCCGAGGCCGCCGGCGAATGCGGCGCCGTGCACCCGTGCGACACTGGGCTTGGGGCTGGTGCGGAAGCTGTTGAACAGCGCTCCCAGCCGGCGGGAATCGGCGAGGTTCTCCTCCTCCGTGTAGCCGGCCATCGCCTTCATGTAGTTGAGGTCGGCGCCGGCGCAGAATGCCTTGCCGGTACCGGCAAGCACCACCACGCGGACCTTGTCGTCGCGACCGAGGGAGTCGACCGTCTCCAGCAGCCGCTCGATCAGTGCGATGTCCAGGGCATTGCGGACCTCGGGGCGGTCCAGGGTCACGGTGGCCACACCGCGATCGTCGATATCCACGTTCAGCATTCGGGTTCTCCGTGATGCGGTCATGCGGGTGGCGGCAACGGCCATCACGCGAAGCATACAGTGTCGGCATGTTGCACCGCCCGGGCAAGGGCCGGGCGCCTGCGCGTTGTATTGGATTCCCGTCACGTGCAGCCCGTACTATCGTTGCCGGACAGGCGAACGACCCCCAACGAACGAAGGAGATGGCGATGACTACGGTGCAGGTGGAACGGCCCTCCGAAGGTGTGGTACTGCTGCGGCTCAACCGTCCGGATGCACGCAATGCGCTGAACGGGGAGCTGCGGCAGGAACTGGCGGACCGGGTCCAGGAGGTGGAGCGGGATCCGGATGCCCGCTGTATCGTGATTACCGGCAACGGCAAGGCGTTCGCCGCCGGCGCCGATCTCAGGGAGATCGTCGGTGATACCCCGGTGGAGATCATGCGCAGGCGGGTGCTGGAACTCTGGCGGGTGGTGGCGGACTGCCCGCTGCCGATCATCGCCGCGGTCAACGGCCCGGCGCTCGGCGGCGGCTGCGAACTGGCCCTGCATGCCGACATCATCGTTGCCGGCGAGAATGTACCCATGGGGCAGCCGGAGGTGCGGGTGGGGGTGATGCCCGGCGGTGGCGGCACGCAGCGCCTGATGCGGGCCATCGGCAAGTACCGCACCATGAAGCTGGTGCTGACCGGCGAACCCATCACCGGGGCGGAAGCGGCGGCCATGGGGCTCGCCAGCGAGGCGGTGCCCGTGGAGCAGGTGCTGGAACGGGCGCTGGAGCTTGCCGCAACCATCGCCTCGCGCCCGCCGCTGGCGGTCCGCTTCACCAAGGAGGCGACCCTGGCCGGTGCCGACGCCGCTCTGGATACCGGCCTGGTGCTCGAGCGGCACCTGTTCGAGTTCCTGTTCTCCACCGAGGACCAGAAGGAAGGCATGCAGGCGTTTCTCGACAAGCGCCAGCCCGCGTTCCGCGGCCGCTAGCGGAGCGACGGCGTGGATCTGGTTCCGGTCGCGGCGGCGCTTGCCGCGGCACTGTTCCTGGGCGGCGTCATCAAGGGCGCCATCGGCTTCGGGCTGCCGCTGATCAGCGTGCCGCTGATGGCGCTGGCGGTGGATATCCGCATCGCCCTTGCGCTGATGACGATCCCCATTTTCGCCAGCAACATCCGGCAGGCCATCCGCGGCGGCATGATCGGCGAGATCCTGCGGCGATTCTGGTGGCTGCTGCTTGCCCTGGCGCTGGGGTTTGTCCTCGGCGGCGTGCTGCTGGTGCGGCTCGACGCGGACTACCTGCTGGCCGTGGTGGGGCTGGCGGTGATCGTGTTTGTCCTCTCGAGCCTTGGCGGGCCGCCGCGGGCCCTGCCGAGATCCCTGGAGCGGCCGCTGGGCCTGGCAGCGGGCGTGGTCGGCGGTATCCTGGGGGCGTTGTCCACGTTCTTCGGCCCGCCCATCGTGATGTACCTGGTGGCCCTGCAGTTGCCGCCGCGCCTGCTGGTGGCCACGATCGGGGCGATCTGGCTGTGGGGCGGGATCCTGCTGATCGGCACCTACACGTCGGCCGAGATCCTCACCTGGCAGCTCGCCCTGTTGTCCGTGCTGTGTATCGCGCCCGTGCTTGTCGGGCAGATGGCGGGGGAGTGGCTGCGGGAGCGCATCAACCAGCGCCTCTTCCGCGCGGCGACCCTGTCCGTGCTGTTCGTGATCGGCGTCTCGATGCTGCGGCATGCACTGCCCGCGTGGTGAGCCGCCGGGCACTTGAATCGCGTCGCCGCCGCCCTCCACATAGTAGAATGAAATGTAAGGACAGGAGCGTGGAGGTTTCCATGGCGGCACATTCCGCACAAGCAACGGCACTGCTGCTGGTGGACATCCAGCCGGACTTCATGCCCGGTGGGCCGCTGGCCTGTGACCGCGGGGATTCCATCGTGGATCCCGTGGCGGAGCTGATGCGCTCCGGACGCTACGGGCACATTGCTGCCACCCAGGACTGGCACCCGCCGGGGCACATCTCCTTCGCCAGCTCGCATGCCGGGCGGGATCCGTTCGAGACCATGCCGCTCTACGGCGAGGATCAGGTCCTGTGGCCGGATCACTGCGTGCAGAATTCCGAGGGAGCCGCCCTGCACTCCGGGCTGCCGCTGGAGGGGGTGGACGTCATCATCCGCAAGGGAACGGACCCGAGGGTGGATTCCTACAGCGGCTTCCGCAACAACCTGGGCCCGGACGGCGAGCGCCCGTCCACCGGCCTGGCGGGCTGGCTGCGGGACCGGGGCGTCACCACGGTGGATGTCTGCGGGCTTGCCAGGGACGTCTGCGTGCTGTGGACCGCGGAGGACGCGGCAGCGGCGGGTTTCGAGACCCGTTTCCTCTGGGACCTCACCCGGCCCGTGGACGAATCTTCCGATGTCACGACCCGGGAGGCGCTGGAGCAGGCCGGCGTGCAGGTGGTCACCGGGTAGGGAGCGGTTCGTGAATGGTGCCGGCGGGCGTGGGTGTACGGGGCTGATCCTCTCCGGCGGCGGGGCCCGGGCCGCGTACCAGGTCGGCGTTCTCAAGGCGGTGGCGGACATGCTGCCGCGCGGGGCGGGCAATCCCTTCCCGATTATCTGCGGCACCTCCGCCGGGGCGGTGAACGCCGCCTTTCTCGCTACCCATGCCGGGCGCTTCCGGGTCGGGGTCAAGGCCCTGGACGCCGCCTGGAGCAATTTCGACACATCCCAGATCTACCGCACCGGGCTGCCGGCGCTCGGCGGCCGCGCCCTGCGCTGGCTCTCGGCCCTGTTCCTGGGCGGGGTCGGCGCGCACCGGCCGGTATCCCTGCTGGACAACACGCCCCTGGCGCGACTGCTGAGCCGGGTCATCCGTTTCGAGCGGCTCGACCAGGCCATTGCCGAGGGCTGGCTGCATGCCTTCAGCGTAACCTGCTCCGGGTACACCAGCGGGGAGTCCGTGAGCTTTTACCAGGGGGTGGACGGGATCGAGGACTGGGGCCGGGCGCGACGCAAGGGCCGCCGCACCCGGTTGGGCCTGCAGCACCTGCTGGCCTCCAGCGCCATCCCGGTGGTTTTCCCCGCCGTGCGCATCGGCGACGCCTATTATGGCGACGGCTCCGTGCGGCAGCTCGCTCCCATTAGCCCCGCCCTGCACATGGGCGCCGACCGGGTGCTGGTGCTCGGGGTCAGCGGCAGCGTTGCCGGCGCCTCCCGCTACCGCGCGGTCGAACGCTATCCCAGTGTCGCCGAGGTGCTCGGCCACGTGATGGACTCCGCGTTCGTTGACAGCCTCGAGGGCGACGTGGAGCGCCTGCAGCGCATCAACCGCACCCTGGGCCACATTCCCGAGAAGGTGCGCCGGTCGGCAGACGTCGGGCTGCGCCAGGTGGAGACCCTGATCATCGCCCCCAGCCAGGATCTCGACGCCATCGCCGCCCGCCACGCCGGGGAGCTGCCCCGTACCATGCGCTTCTTCCTGCGGGGCAGCGAGGCGACCCACGGCGGTGGCGCCACGGTACTGTCCTACCTGCTGTTCGAGGCCGGTTTCTGCCGGGAACTCATCCGCCTCGGCTACCGCGACGCGGTCAACCGGGAGACGGATATCCTCCGCTTCCTGGGGTTCGATCCGGTGGCACTGCACGGCGCGGCCGGGGCCGTGCCGGTGGATACCTGGTAGGCGGGACGCCTGCCGTGAACGCTGCGCTGCGGACCGCAATCGAAGGGATAGGACGGCTGAAAAGTCAATATTGACTTGGTAGGCGGGTGGGCTAAGATGGCCGCTCAAACCCCAACATATAGGGGTTTATGGTGTAACCAGAGTGGATATCTTGTGGATCTCTCTGTGGACAAGCATCGCAAGTCATTGAAACGGAAACCATCACATCGGGGAGTGAAGGATATGACCAACGCCGTGCCCGCGCGCGTCGTCCCGAAGGACGTGACCGAGATTCCCATCCAGAGCGCATCGGTGGATATCTGGGACAAGAAGTATCGCCTGAAGGCGAAGGACGGCCACGTCATCGACGACACGGTGGACGATACCTACAAGCGCGTCGCCCGGGCACTGGTGGAAGTGGAGACCTCGAAGAAGCTGCGCGAGGAATGGTACCAGAAGTTCCTCTGGGCGCTGCGCCAGGGGGCGATTCCGGCCGGGCGCATCACCTCCAACGCCGGCGCCCAGGAACACAAGCCGGCCACCAGCACCATCAACTGCACCGTCTCCGGCACCATCGGCGATTCCATGGATGA
>SLLM01000295.1 GCA_007134055.1 Ectothiorhodospiraceae bacterium
GCTCACAGGTAGGACATGACGGGAGCCCTCCCTGGGCCCCGTCCGATCTTCGCAACCGGGCCAGACAACGCATGGCCGGTCATTTTTCCGGCCATGCGTTGGCGAGCTTCGAGACAGCACGATGACGAAATCCGAGTTGATCGAACTGATTGCCGCTAAACAGCAACATCTTGCCTACAAGGATGTCGAGCTGGCCGTCAAGACCCTACTGGAGCACATGAGCGAATCCCTGGCTACCGGGCAGCGTATTGAAATACGCGGATTCGGCAGTTTCTCGCTGCACCACCGTCCCCCGCGGATCGGCCGTAACCCCAAGACCGGAGAGCCCGTGGCCCTCCCGGGAAAATATGTGCCACACTTCAAGCCGGGGAAGCAGCTCAGGATGCGGGTGAACGGCGAAGACGCCACCAATTCCTGATGTTTCATTTGGTGAAACGGCGTGCATCTCCAGGCACGCCGTTTTCGTCTCCGCACAGCAGACGGAGAGCGTCATGCGCCGCATAGTGCTTCTGATCGTCGTTCTGGTAGTGGCCGTGTTCGGACTCAGTTTCGCCCTGCTCAACGCGACAGCGGTGGAGCTGGACTACTACTTCGGTTCGGTGGTCCTTCCCCTGTCTCTCCTGCTGGTCCTGGCCCTCATTGTCGGTGCATTCGTCGGTCTGCTGGCCGCCAGTAGCATGCTGGTCGGCCGGCGACGCGAACTCGGACGCCTGCGGCGCCAGCTGCAGGACTCGGAAAAGGAACTTCGGGAACTGCGACGCCTGCCGCTCAAGGACCAGATCTGAGCCATGGAGCCGCTCTTCTGGCTACTCTTGCCGGTGGCGGCATTCTCCGGCTGGCTGATTGGCCGCCGCCCGCTCCGTGGGGGAGGAGTTCGCTCCAGCCGTGACCAGGATTCCCTGCGCGGGCAGTACTTCCAGGGTTTGAACTACCTCCTCAACGAACAGCCGGACAAGGCCATTGAAGTGTTCACCCGGATGGTGGAGGTGGATGCCGACACGGCGGAGACGCACCTGGCCCTGGGGAACCTGTTCCGCCGCCGGGGAGAAGTGGATCGGGCCATCCGCATTCACCAGAACCTGATTGCCCGCCCGAGTCTCAGTCGGGAACAGCGTACCTATGCCCTGCTGGCGCTGGGTGAGGACTACCTGCGTGCCGGCCTGCTCGATCGGGCGGAGAATCTGTTCGAGGAGGTCGTCGAGCTGAATGCCCACGTGGAGTTGGCACTGGGGCACCTGCTGGATATCTACCAGCAGGAGAAGGAATGGGACCGTGCCGTTGAGGCGGCCTCCCGGCTGGAAGGACGTACCGGCCGCCGCATGGCCCCGATGATCGCCCAGTTCCATTGCGAGCAGGTAGAAGGAGCGATGGCATCGGGGGAGCTGAACCGTGCCCGCGGCCTGCTCAAGCGCGCCCTCACCGTGGATCCTGACTGTGTCCGTGCCAGCATCCTGCAGGGCAGGCTGGAACAGGGGGCGGGCAATCACAAGCAGGCGCTCAAGGCGTACCAGCGCGTTCGCTACCAGGACGTGGAATACCTGCCGGAGGTGCTCCAGCCCATGGGTGAATGCTACCAGGCGCTGGGCCGCCGCGAGGACTTTGTCGCCTACCTGCAGTCGGTTCAGCATGAGTACGACGGAGCGTCGCTGGTTCTGATTCTCGCCGAACAGGTGCGGGAGCGGGACGGTGACGAGGGAGCCATCCGTTTCCTGACCGACCAGCTCGCCCGGCGTCCTTCGGTGCGCGGGCTCAACCGCCTGATCGAACTCAATCTTCTGGCGGGCCCGGCTCCGGGCGGCGAGGAGCTTCGGGTGCTCGCCGATCTGTTCTCGGAGCTGCTTCGGGAGAAGCCGGTCTACCGGTGCGAACAGTGCGGGTTCACCGGTCGGACCCTGCACTGGCACTGTCCGAGCTGTCGATCCTGGGCGAGTATCAAGCCCATACACGGGGTCGAGGGCGAATGAACGCAGGCCGAGACAATGATGACAGCCGGCTCATCGTGGCGCTGGACTATCCCCGCCAGGAGGACGCCCTCGCCCTCGTGCGCGCCCTGCCTCCGGGATGCTGTCGCCTCAAGATCGGCAAGGAACTGTTCTGTGCCGCTGGCCCGGAGCTGGTCACGCAGTGCCGGGATGCCGGTTTCGACGTCTTCCTGGATCTCAAGTTTCACGATATCCCCAATACCGTCGCCGGAGCCTGTCGAGCGGTCGGGCGGCTCGGTGCATGGATGATCAATGTCCACGCCTCAGGAGGGCGACACATGCTGGAAGCCGCCCGGGAAGCGCTGGCGGGACTTCCCGCACCACCCCTGCTGACTGCGGTTACCGTTCTCACCAGTCACGATGCGCCCAGTCTGGCCGAAGTCGGGGTTACGGGGGGTGTCGAACAGCAGGTGGAGCGACTTGCCACCCTTGCGCTATCTGCCGGCCTTGACGGCGTGGTCTGTTCCGCCCGCGAGGCAGCCCGGCTGCGAGGTCGTTTCGGCAGGCAACCGGTGCTCGTGACACCTGGCATTCGCCCCGCCGGGAGTTCCGACGACGATCAAAGCCGCACCGTGAGTCCAGGGGCTGCCTTGGCCATGGGGGTGGACTACCTGGTGATCGGGCGACCGATTACGCGGGCGAAAGATCCGGTTGCGGCACTGATGGCGGTGCAGGACGAAGTGAACCGGACCGGCGAGAACCTGCGGCTTTGACACTTCCCGGTCGGGGCAGTACATTCGATGGTACCCGTCCGGACTGACGGGTTGGCCGGCGCCAAGGTGGCTCCGGCGGCAAGGATGTCTCTACAAAGGAGTGTTTCAGCATGTTCAGAATCGCAATCTCACCCCTGCTTGCCCTGGTTCTGTTGCTCGGGTTCGCCGCCCACAACGCCACGGCCGATGACCGGACGCCTGCGGTCAATATCAATACAGCGGATGCCTCGGAACTGGCGAGCGAATTGTCCGGTGTCGGTATGGCCCGGGCCGAGGCAATCATCGAATACCGGGAGGCAAACGGCGAATTCGCATCAGCGGATGACCTCCTGTCCGTTTCCGGAATCGGTTCCTCCACCGTCGAGGCGAACCGGGATCGTATCGTCGTCGAGTAACGCTGAAACGCCGCGCCCGGGCCGTATGCCCGGGCGCGGCAGCTCTCCTCACCCGTTTCCGGGCTTGCGCCAGGGTCGGAGGTGGTGGACAATCCAACCGTTGTCGGGGTGAAGCATGTGTGCACGGGGTGGGTCCTGCGAACATGCACTGTTGTGCCGACCCCGGGATGAGACAGCAACGTATTCTATTGTCGGTTCTGCTTGCCCAACCGGCGGATTGACCCGTTCAACGATGATCACCAGGCGGCAATCGTATGGATGTGAACAGTCCTTACGTCAAGGTGCTTGATATCGAGCAGACGCTGGCCGATCTGAACCGGACGGTGGATCAACTCCGCCAGGAACGGGATGACCTGGAGATCGCCCTGACCACTGCGGTGGAGCACGGCGATGCGATCGAATCACAGCTCGAACTCGCCAATCGACAGTTGCAACGGGAGATCCACGAGCGTCGCGGTATCGAGCAGCAGTTGCGCCGACTCGTCGCAACCATTACAGAGAAGAGCCGGGACCTCGAATTGGTACTGCAGACCATCACTGAGCACTCGGACCAGATGGACCTGCACTGGCTCGGTCGCTATATCGAATCCGAGAATACCGCAAGGCGTGACCCTCTCACCGGGCTGGCCAACCGTCGTCTGCTGGACGAGACCATGTCCCGGGAGTGGGCCCGCGGTCGCAGGCAGCGCCAGTGGGTGGCGATGCTGCTCTGTGACGTGGATTTCTTCAAGTCCTACAATGATCGCCACGGCCATCAGGCCGGCGATCACTGCCTCGTTCGTATTGCCGGAGCACTCAAGGGGCAGTTGCACCGGGAAGGTGACCTGATTGCTCGCTACGGAGGCGAGGAGTTTGTCCTGCTGCTTCCCGATACCGACGAGACCGGGGCCCTGCGGGTGGCCGAGACCGTGCAGGCATCTTTCGAACAGCTGCAAATTCCGCACGAGGACTCACCCTGGGGGCGAATCACACTGAGCATCGGCGCCGCTTCGATGATGCCGAGCCATCAGGATGAAGCGGCGCTGTTTGCCGAAGTCGACCGCCGCCTGTACATGGCAAAGCAGCAGGGCCGCAATCGCGTGATTGCAAGTGATTGATGCTTCGCCTTTGCCCCGGACGCGGTTGCTCCCGAAAGCCTGACAGACTGCCAATCCGACGGACTGGCACCCGGCGCACCCCCGGGCGGAATCCCTTTGTCGGAACCCGGGCGGCGGATCCCATACCCGGTACTGGAGAGTCCCATGATCGAAGAGTTCGGCCGGTTGCAGGAAAGGCGGCAGGATCGTGAAACCGAGTCCCTGGATATGTCCTTCTGGCCCGGTTCGGTGCCGCTGAAGCAGCGCTGGCGCAACAACGGCCTGTCGGCTGACTTTCTGGGTGACTATGTCTCTACCTTCTTTCCGCTGGAGGAGAACGATCCCGCCACCCGCGCGCGCCGCAACGAAGTACACGGAGCCGTAGCGTTCATTGCCAACGAGTTGCTGGAGAACGCGATGAAGTTCCACGACGGAGCGCTGCCAGAGCCGATCCGCGTGCGTCTGGAATTGCGCCGGGACAGCATCATCCTGCAGCAGAGCAATGCCGTTGGTATCGAGGAAGCGGAACGTTTTCGAATATTTGTGAAGCAGTTGCGGGCTTCCGATCCCGCCGAGCTCTACATTCAGCAGATCGAGGCGAATGCGCTGTCGGACGACACCGCCGGCATGGGGTATCTCACCATGATCAACGACTACGAGGCGGAACTCGCATGGCGATTCGAGCCGCTGGCGGACGCCGGAATTCGGGTAACGACACAGGTGACGATCGGCATATGACAGGACAAGAAACGGATACCGTGCTGCGCGGGGAAGGCTATTCGGTACGCTTCGACGAAGAGAGCGACTGCGTCCATCTGACGGGCTCCCTGCGCCTTGGCGGGCTGGCGGAGTATGCACCCATATCGCAGTTGCTGGAGGATGCCCTGCATGGGCGTGAGAAGCTGACTCTGGATCTGAGCAGGCTGGAGTTCCTCAACAGTTCCGGTATCGCGACCCTCTCCAAGTTCGTGATCAGCGCCCGGAACCACCAGCAGTGCGCCCTCGTGATCCGGGGATCCCGCGACATCGCCTGGCAAGGCAAGTCCCTCAACAACCTCAAGCGCCTCATGCCC
>SLLM01000209.1 GCA_007134055.1 Ectothiorhodospiraceae bacterium
TGCTCGTCATTTGCCTGCTCGCGTGCCGCCCCGGGGCACGGGATGGGGCGGCACGCGGAAGAATCCCTGGTGTCGCCGCAACGGGTTTCCGCCACGGCGGCTGCAAGCATGGACGATACAGGCGCCGGCGCTCCAGGTGAACCGCTTTCCGGGCGCAGCCGGCTTCAGCCCGGCTTCCCGAATCGCTGGGATACGCTTTCGAAGGCAAGGCGGAACGTGTCGCTGACCCGGGCCAGGCAATCGGCCTCGTCAGCGGGATCGACATCGAACTCCGCCCACCACTCGCCGAAGGTGCGGTTGTCGACGGTCACCGGGAACAGGCGCATCTCCGCCACGTAGTTACGCACCGGCAGTCCGGCCTCGAGAATCCGGTAACAGCAGACATGCTCGCGGTCGGAGAGGGTGAGCAGTTCCTCCCGGATTCGGCCGCCGTCGTGGTCGGTGAAGTTGCGGACGCATCCGATCTGGTCCGCGGGCTTGCCGTCCTCGATGTGGCTGGTGGCGAAGAAAGGATGGTAATCCGGCAGGCCGTTGAAGTCGCGCAGTACACCCCAGGCCTGCTCGATACTCGCGTCCATGACTGCGCTTACATATACCTTGACCATTTTCCTGCCTCGCTAGTTGCCCTGACTGATCGCCTTGAACGTCTCTATCTGCCGGGTCAGCGCCAGTTCCGTGGGCAGCCGCTCCATGCTGCTGGCGCCATAGAAGCCGTTGCAGTGTTCGCTGTGACGCAGCACGTAGGCGGCATCTTCCGGGCTGGAGATGGGGCCGCCGTGACACAGCACCAGGATATCGCTGCGGACCCTGAGGGCCGCTTCCGCCCACTCGTCCACGAGGCGCACGGATTCCTCCAGGGTGCGGGCGGTGGTGGCGCCGATACTGCCACCGACGGTAACCCCCATGTGCGGGACGATCATGTCGGCTCCGGCTTCGGTCATGGCCACGGCCTCCTCGGCGGAGAAAACGTAAGGTGTGGTGAGCATGTCGAGCTGGTGCGCCATGCGGATCATGTCCACCTCCGTGCCGAAGGTGATGCCGGTCTCCTCCAGGCTCTGGCGAAAGGTTCCGTCGATGATGCCGACCGTGGGAAAGTTCTGTACCCCGGCATAACCCAGGTCCTTCAGTTCACGCAGCAGGCGCGGCATGATCACGAACGGGTCGGTGCCGTTGACCCCGGCCAGCACCGGCGTGTGCTTTACCACCGGAAGTATCTCCAGTGCCATCTCCTGCACGATCTCGTTGGCGTTGCCGTACGCCAGCAGCCCTGCGGCCGAGGCCCGTCCCGCCATGCGGTAGCGGCCGGAGTTGTAGACCACGATCAGGTCGATGCCGCCGGCTTCCTCGCATTTGGCGGAGATGCCGGTCCCGGCACCACCGCCAATGATCGGTTCTCCGCGCCGGGCCATCGCCTGGAATCGCTCCATCAGTGCCTTGCGTTCGAATGCGCTCATCCGCTCCTCTCCTCCCTCATTGATCGGTTGGCGCGGGCCGCTCCGCGGCCGGTTCCCGGGGGGGATCCTCGCGCAGGCCGGGTGCCAGTATCTTGCTGAGTTTGCCGACGATGCCTTCCCGGAACATCATCACGCAGGCCATGAAGACCACGCCGATGACAACGGTGACCCAGGCGCCGAACGGGTCGAAATAGTGGGTCATCGCAGAGACCAGGACCGCGCCGGCGGCCGGGCCGAGGACGGTGTTCATCCCGCCCAGCAGTGTCATCAGGATGACCTCCCCGGACATGTGCCAGTGGGCGTCGTTGAGTGCCGCGAGCTGGAAGATGATTGCCTTCAGGGAACCGGCCAGTCCGGAAAGTCCGGCGGAGAGCGTGAATACCATGACCTTGTAGCGGGCCACCGGGTATCCCAGTGAGATGGCCCGGGGTTCATGCTCGCGAATCGCGCGCAGCACGGCCCCGAAGGGCGAGTGCACGATACGCCAGATGAGCCACAGTCCCGCGGCGACGATCCCGGCCACGACATAGAAGAGCGTCCGGTCGCTGCGCAGGTCCAGGAATCCCAGGAACGTCCCCCGGGGGATCTGCTGCAGGCCATCCTCGGCTCCGGTGAACGGAGCCTGGAGGTAGAAGAAATAGACCAGTTGCGCCATCGCCAGAGTGATCATCGCCAGATAGATGCCACTGCGCCGGATGGCGAGCAGGCCGAAGAGGGTTCCCAGCGCCGCCGCTGCCAGCGCGCCGGTCAGCAGTCCGAGGTCGGTCGGGAATCCTGCGTACTTGACGAAGTAGCCGGTGATGTACGCGCCGCTGCCGAAGAAGGCCGCGTGACCGAACGAGAGAATGCCCGTGTGCCCGAGCAGCAGATTGAAAGCGCAGGCAAAGAGCACGAAGCAGAGCGTCTTCATGACGAACACCGGGTAGATCAGGTGCGGCACGAAGGGCACTGAAAGCACGGCGATGATCAGCAGGATCAGCAGGATTCGTATGGTCAATCGCATGGCTCAGCCCTCCGTCCGTCCGAAAAGGCCGGCAGGGCGAAGCAGCAGCACAGCCACCATGACCAGGAAGACGACGGTGGAGGAGAATTCCGAATAGAAGACCCGGGTGAAGCCCTCCACGATGCCAAGAGCAAGGCCGGTGACAATGGCACCGACGATGGATCCCAGTCCTCCGATCACCACCACCGCGAAGATGATGATGACGAGATTGGAGCCCATGGAGGGATTGACATGAAAAATGGGTGCGGCCAGTACGCCGGCAAAGGCCGCCAGACCGACTCCGCCGCCGTAGGTAAGCGTGACCAGCAGCGGTACGTTGATGCCGAAGGCCTGGGTCAGGTCCGGGCGCTCGGTTGCCGCCCGCAGGCTGGAGCCCAGCCGGGTACGTTCGATCATGTACCAGGTGGCCAGGCACATGGTGACGGCGGCGACGACGACAAAGGCCCGGTAGATCGGGAGGATCATGAATCCGAGGTTGATGGTACCGCGCAGCGCTTCCGGCGTCGGGTACGGTTGTCCGGAGGAGCCGAACGCCACCCGGAATCCCCCCTCGAGCACCAGCACCAGGCTGAAGGTGAGCAGCAGCCCGTAGATCGGGTCCAGGCCGTAGAGCCGGCGCAGGAACAGGTACTCGAACGCCATTCCGATACAGGCCACGATCAACGGGGCGAGGAACAGTGCTGCCCAGTAGTCCAGGCCGAGATACCGCCCTGACAGGAACGCCACGAACGCGCCCAGCATGAAAAAGGCGCCGTGCGCGAAGTTGACGATCTTGAGCACGCCGAAGATGATCGCCAGGCCCAGGCTCAGCACCGCGTAGAATGAGCCGTTGACGATGCCGAGCATCAATTGCCCCATCATCGCCTGAATCGGTACCCCGAAAATATCCATAGAGACGATTCCGGAAAGCTGGATGAAGGATCAGGACCACCGCGGGGCCGGGCTCATGCCGGTCCCGCGGCGGGAATGCCGCTACTCGTCGAGGAGGTAGCAGGTGCTGTCTTCCAGCGGCTGGAACGCGTCTTCGCCGGAAATGGTCCGTACCAGGCGCATGTAGTCGTACTCGTATTCCGACTCGTCGGGCGTCTTCACTTCCCACATGTACTGGTCGTGAACCATGCGGCCATTGGGCCGGATGTAGCCTCCCTGGGCGAAGAAATCGTTGATTTCCAGCTCCCGCATCTTCTCGGAGACCGCGTCCGGATCATCCGTGCCGGCGGCTTCAACGGCGTTCAGATAATGCATGGTGGAGGAATAATTGCCGGCGTGGGCCATGTTGGGCATGCGCCCGGTCCGCTCGTAGAAGCGCTCGGAGAACTCCCGTGTCCCGTCGTTGGCGTCCCAGTAGAACGCGTTGGTCAGCAGCAGGCCCTGCGCGGTGTCCAGGCCGAGCGCATGCACGTCATCGAACCACAGCAGCAGTGCGGCTGGCTGCTGGGAGGGTGTGACGCCGAACTCCGCCAGCGCGTTGATGGCATTGATGGCATCAGCGCCGGTGGAGGCGATGCCGATGATTTCGGCACCCGAGGCCTGGGCCTGCAGCGCATAGGACGAGAAGTCCGTGGTGTCCAGTGGATGACGGGCAGCCCCGACCACCTGGCCGCCGGCATCGCGGACCACGTTCGAGACCGCCTCTTCCAGTCCGTGACCGAAGGCGAAATCCACGGTCAGGAAGAACCACGAGGTACCGCCTTCCTCGACGATGGACGCGCCCGTACCGTGCGCCAGGGAGTGGGCGTCGTAGGTATAGTGGGTGGCGTACGGGGAGCAGTAGTCGTTGGTGATACCCACCGTGGACGAGGAGTTGACGATGGCATGGCGCCGCCGCTCCTTCGCCACGGCAGCGACGGCGTTGGCGACACCGGAATTGGACAGGTCGTTGATCATGTCCACGCCGTCGTTGTCGTACCATTCCCGGGCGCGGCTGGCCCCCACATCCGGGCGGTTGCGGTGGTCCGCGAAGATGACCTCGATCGGCACACCGTGCACCTCGCCGCCGAAATCCTCCACCGCCATACGCACGGCTTCGACGGCCGCCTCCCCGGAGAGGTCGGTGTAGATGCCGGACATGTCGGTCAGCACGCCGATACGGACGACGTCGTCCGAGAACCCGTTGTCCGCCCAGGACGTGGTCGCGCAGCCCAGACCCAGCATGAGCCCAGCGGCTGTCGCGGTGATTGGTGTCGTTCTGATTCGCATGGCTTTCTCCTCCTGATGCTTCTTGTCTGCCGTTGATCGGCCGGAAAAATCATTGCTCCGTCTGTGCAAGCTGGCGTTCTCCTGTCCTCCCTTGTCGCTCGTTTCTGCGGTGATTGGCGCGGCGGGTGTTGTTCATACGCCGAGCCGTGCCATGAGTGAGTCGAAGTTGCGCTCGAACGAGAGGCGGTCGTGCGTGGCCACCACCTGGCCCTGGTCCAGCACGAAATACCGATCCGCCACCGTCATGGCGAAGCGCACGTTCTGCTCCACCAGCAGGATGGTGTAGCCCTGTTCCTTCAGCCGGTGAATGGTGTTGCCGATCTGGTGGATGATGCTGGGAGCAAGCCCCTCCGTGGGTTCATCCAGGAGCAGGAGCCGTGCACCGGTGCGCAGAATCCTGCCGATGGCGAGCATCTGCTGCTCGCCGCCGGAGAGCTTGGTTCCGGCGCTGCGCAGGCGCTCACGGAGATTCGGGAAAAGGTCCAGGATTGCGTCGGTGCCGAGACCGCCGGAGCGCACCCGCGGTGGCAACTCCAGGTTCTCGAGCACGCTCAGGGTGGCGTAGATGCCCCGATCCTCCGGGCAGAACGCAACGCCGCAGCGGGAGATCCGGTAAGGGCGCATGCGGATGGTTTCGCGGCCCTCGATGCGAATGGAACCGGAGCGCCTGGGTACGATACCCATCACGGCTTTCAGCGTGGTGGACTTGCCCGCCCCGTTGCGGCCGAGCAGCGTGACCACCTCACCGGGGCGGACGTCGACGTCGACGCCGTGGAGTACATGGCTCTCCCCGTACCATGCCTGCAGCCCGCGGATCGCGAGCATCGGGCTTCCGGGGTCGGTTGCTGGCGTGGCGCCGGCGGGATCAGGCATGGGCGCCTCCACCGATATAGGATTCGATCACGCGTTCATCGCGGGAGACCGTGTCGTAGTCCCCCTCCACCAGGATCTCGCCGCGGGCCAGCACCGTGATGCAGTCGCACAGCTCGGAAACCACGCCCAGGTTGTGTTCCACCATGAGTACCGTTCGTCCCCGGGAGACCGTCCGGATCAGCTCGGCGATGCGTTTCACGTCCTCCGTCGCCATGCCGGCGGTCGGTTCGTCCAGCAGCATCAGTTCCGGATTGAGCGCCAGGGTGGTGGCAAGCTCCAGGGCCCGCTTGCGCCCGTAGGGAAGCTCCGCCGCCGGGGTGTGCAGGAAGCCGGACAGTCCGACCGCTTCCAGGAGTTCTTCGGCTCGGGTCCGCTGGTTTTCCAGGCGCCGCGTTGATGCCCAGAAATCGAAGGATTCACCCCGGTGCCGTTGCAGTGCGATGCCGACGTTCTCCAGTACGGTAAGACCGCTGAACACCGCCGAGATCTGGAAGGAACGCACGATGCCCAGGCGGGCAACCCGGTCCGGCTTGAACCGGGTGATGTTGCGGCCGTTGAAGCGGATGGTGCCGCTGGTCGGCTGCAGGAACTTGGAGAGAAGGTTGAAGCAGGTGGTCTTGCCGGCGCCGTTGGCACCGATCAGCGCATGAATGCTACCGCGTTCCACCGACAGGGAGATGCCGTTTACGGCATGGAAACCACGGAAGCTCTTGGTCAGGCCGGATGCCTCGATGATCGGATCCGTCATGGGTTACTCCCTCAGGTAACGGTGGCGGGTTGCCCGAACCCCGAACTGCCCGTGACTTCGTGGAAGTGATCGACCAGCGCTTCGACGAAGGCGCTGTCATTGATGTTGTGAGGGAGGCGGATCAGGCGCCGTTCGGGGGTTTGCACTACCGTCTCCTCCAGCGCCTGGAACAGCGCGGCATCCGCTGCCGGATCGTGAAAGGGCTGGCCCGGCGCGTCGAGCGAGGAAACGCCCCCCGCCGGCAGCAGGAAACGGACCGGGCCATTGCAGCAGTTGAGTTTCTCCCCGATCCATCGGCCCATGCGCCGGTTCTCCTCCGGGCTTGTCCGCATCAGCGTGATCTGGGGGTTGTGCGTGTGCAGTGTGCGGTCGCGGAAGCGTTCCGGCACCGATTCCCTTGGACCGAAGTTCACCATGTCCAGCGCACCGCAGGATCCGACATAGGGCACGGATGTCCGGGCAATGGCGCCGAAACGGTCCTCGCCGGCGCTGAACAGGCCGTCCATCAGGAGGTCGCAGACCTCGGTCGTGGTGATGTCCAGCACCGCCGTGATCATGCCGCTGTCCACCAGCTTCTCCATCGAGCGGCCGCCGGTCCCGGTGGCATGAAAGACGAGGCAGTCGTAGTCCCGGCGGAGGAGTTCGGAAACACGGGTGACACAGTCGGTAGTGACGCCGAACATGGTCAGGCCGATGGCGGGTTTCTCGCCGCTGGCATCCGGGATTCGGCCCCGGATCATGCCGGAGAGGGCGTTGGCGGCGTTGCCGAGCACCCGTCGCGATATCCGGTTGATGCCGGCGACGTCGGTTACCGAATACATCATGGCGATGTCGCTCGGCCCCACGTAGGGACCGACATTGCCGGAGGCGATGGTCGACACGAGGACTTTCGGTATGCCCACGTCCAGCTCGCGCATGGCCGGTGCGATCATCGCAGTGCCCCCGGATCCGCCGAGGCCGAGTACCCCGCCAACATCGGAGCGGGAGGCAAGGAAAAGGCGCAGTGCCTCCGCCATCTCGCCCACCGCGGTACCGCGATCATTGCTGAACACGGCTTCGGCACCGTCGGGATGGCTGGCCGCCACGTCAGCGGGACGGATGTCGGCGTCCTGTCCGTCCCCGCGGGTGCTGATGTCGACCAGCACGGTTTCCACGCCCGCAGCCTGGATGAGGCCCCGCACGTAGCGGAGTTCCGGGCCCTTCGTGTCGCAGGTGCCGATCACGTATGCTTTACGCACCTTGTCTCCTCCCGCCCGCCGCGCCTCATGGGACGCGGGGTGAATGTGCGAGGACTCCTTGCATCGGTCGTGCCACGTTGTGCAGGCGCGCCACTGCTGGCGCTGCGGTGCGGACCCGGGGGGAAAGATGAGTAATATAGTGCGAAAGGCCCCGGAATTACCCGGTATGACTCATTCGGACACGCGTGCGGATTTCCGATGCGAAACCAGTGACGGCTGGTTCGTGAGCGGGCTTGCCAAGGCAGCGGAACTCGGCCCTGGTCCCTGCGTTCTCTCGCCGTTGACTGCCACCTTGCCGCCGGGGCTGGCGGACATGGCGTGTGCCCTGCCAATCGGGGACGCCAACGGTCAGCTGCTCGCGGAGCTGCGGTCCGGCAGACCGGACCGGTGGGTGCTTGCCGGCGTGTTTGGCTGCGATCCGTTCCGTCGCGTCGATGATCTGGTGGCAGAGCTTTGTCGGGTCGGAGTCGCTGCAGTAACCAACTGGCCGACGATCGGCTTGCTTTCCGGGGAACTTGGCAGCGCGCTGCAGCACTCCGGGTTCAGCTATGGCCGCGAGCTGGAACTGCTTGCCCGGAGCCGCGAGCGGGGAATGTACGTTGCCGCCGTGGTCAGCACCGGCGAGCAGCTCGAACAGGCACGGACGTGCGGCCCGGATATGCTGATCGTCACTCCGGGGCTTGCCCGGGAAGACGCTGCGGCAATGGCGCAGCAGGGCCGTCGCCTGGGCGAGGAACTGATTCCCGCCGCCCGTTCGGCGCTGCCCGACGCCGACGTGCGGTTGTACCTGCATCCTCTGTTCGGTGCGGCCCTTGAGCCGTTGCGGAGCCAGGTCGAGGGGGTCGTCCGACATGCGGGCGACCACTTGCCCGAGTGAGCCCCGGTGTGGCGGGGCGGACGGTGCCGCCGGGTTCACCCCAGGTTATAGCGGCGCATCTTGTTGTAGAGGGTCTTGCGCGCCAGCCCCAGCTCTCGCGCTGTCTCACCGCGGCGGAAGCGGTTTCGCCGCAGGGCGTCGAGGATCCAGTCGCGTTCGCTGGCCGGCTCACCTCCATTCGGACCATGGGCGACGACCGATGCCTGGCGGTTTGTCATGGTTTCGGTCTGTAGTGAGGGCAAGTCCTCGCTGGTGATCACGTCGCGCTCGCACATGATGAGGGCCCGCTCGAGCACGTTGCGCAATTCGCGCACGTTCCCCGGCCAGTTGTGCCGCATCAGCGTGCGGTAGGCCGAGGCGTCCATGTCCCGCACCCGCGGGTTCATCTCGGCAGCGATCCGCGGCAGCAGATAACGCACCAGCAGGGGGATGTCCTCGATGCGCTCGCGCAAGGGCGGCAGCGTGATCTCCACGGCGTTGAGCCGGTACAGCAGATCCTCCCGGAAGCTGCCGTCGGAGACCATGCGGCGCAATGGCCGATTGCTGGCGCACAGGATGCGGGCGTCGGTCCGGCGGGGGACGTTACTGCCCAGACGTTCGAAGGTTCCATCCTCCAGCACGCGCAACAGCTTCGCCTGGAGGGAGAGTTCCAGGTCGCCGATCTCGTCCAGCAACAGCGTGGTGCCGTGGGCCTGCTCGAAGCGGCCCAGGCGCGCCTTGATGGCACCGGTGAAGGCGCCTGCCTCGTGGCCGAAGAGTTCGCTCTCCAGCAGGTCGCGGGGTATTGCCGCGCAGTTCACCGCCACCATCCGCTGATGAGCCCTGGGGCTGCCCGCGTGGATTGCCCGGGCGACCAGTTCCTTGCCGGTACCGTTCTCGCCGGTGACAAGGACCGATAGCTCGCTGTCCGCGACCTTGCGGATCATGCGGATCACGGAGCTGATGGCGGCGGATCGCCCGATCAGTCCGAACTCGTGACCGTCCCCGAGCCATTCGCTCTTCAGGCTATCGATCCGCCGCTGCAGGGTGGCGACGGCCTTGTAGGCGGAGGTTGTCTCCGCCACAGCGGTCTCGAGGGGAATCCGGTCGATGGTGGAGCCGCCGATATAGCCGTTTGCCTGCGAGGTTTCGGCGATCTGCTGCGCTTCCTCGGGTGTGGTGATCGGGCCTCCCTCTACGGTGCACAGGATGCCCGGCCGGCGGCGGCGGACCGCCTCGAAAACCCTGCGGGCGTGGTCCGCGGCTTCCTGCAGGCTGTAACGACTGGGGACGCCGGACACGCCGCCGGCGTTCCAGCCGTAATTCACGCACAGGATGTCGACCCCGGCATCCGCCATCGCCATGGCTTCCTCGAGCTGGCGCACGTAGCCGCAGGTCTGCAGTCCCGCTACCTTCGCCATGCGCATGAGCGCCAGCTCGCGCTGAAGTCCTACCTGCGCCTGCTCTAGGTTGTGCCGCATGACGCCGTCCAGATGGCCGGCGGGCGGGAAGTTGCAGATGCCGTCGAACCCGGCGTCCTTCACTTCCCGGACCAGCTCCCGGAGATTGAAGGCCGGGTTGAATACGCAGGCGCCAAAGAATACCGGCAACCTGATGCGCCCCAGAATCTCCGCCCGGGCGAAATCCAGCACTGCCTGGTTGTTGTCAGCCACCGGCAGCATGCACGAGATGGAGGGCCCGCCCATGACGCGAAAGCGTCCGGCATTGAGGGCAAGCAGGAAATCTGCTCCGCCCTGTGCAGCGGCCCGCGCGGTCATTCCGGTGCCGATGGCTGCCCCCACCAGAAATCCCTTGTCCCGACTGCTGAGCTGCATGGTTCTGCCATCCTGTGGATCGGACCGGGCTGCCGGATCCGGAGTCGTACTATACTCTGGGCGCCATGTGGCGGAGGCGCTCCAGGCACGCGTGCTCCATTCGGGAAGTGCCGATGTGTTTGCGACACCGTGGCTACTTCAGCACGTCCTCAGGCAATAGTACTAGCCTTTCGAAACGTATCACCATGGCCCCGCGTGGTAATGCGTGTGCTGTGCAAGGGGCGGTGTCTCCGCCTGCTGCGGTGCGAAAGGAGGACCTGATTCCGATGACCGAAACCAGACTCAGCAGTCTTGCCGCCGACCTCGGCGCCGCCCTGTACGCCAGGAACTGGAAGCTTGTCACTGCGGAGTCCTGTACCGGCGGCTGGATCAGTGTGGCGGTAACCGATGTCGCCGGTAGCTCGGACTGGTTCGACCGGGGCTTTGTCACATACTCCGACGCTGCCAAGGCGCAGATGCTGGGGGTCTCCACCGCGCTCCTGGAAACGCATGGTGCCGTCAGTGAGCCGGTCGTCAGGGCGATGGCCGAAGGCGCCCTGCAACGGAGTGATGCCCGGGTGGCGGTAGCCGTGAGCGGTGTTGCCGGACCCGGGGGAGGGAGTGCCGATAAGCCTGTTGGCCTGGTCTGGATCGCCTGGTCCGTCGACGCCCGTACCTGGGCGCGATCCTTTCGGTTACCTGGAGACCGGCATGATGTGCGCCTGCAATCGGTAAAGCATGCCCTGTGGGGGTTGCTGGAACGAGTCGCCGATGCCTGATCTCCGGCGCCTGTTTCTCGCGCTACAGCCGGAACCCGAGGTGCGTCGCCGGCTGCAGCAGGAAGTCCTGCGCTGCGGACTGAGCGGTCGAATGGTGCCGGAGGACAACTACCATGTCACCCTGGTGTTTCTCGGGCAGTGCGATGACGAGCGTCGTGAGCGGATCCTGCGGGCAGCGGGGAAAGCACCCGTCGGGGTAGTGGGCCTGGATCTCGCGCGTCTTGAGTTCTGGCCCGGTCCGGGGATCCAGGCCCTGGTGCCGGAACGCCTGGAGCCAACCATACACCGATTGTACCATGAGCTCGTCGCCGTACTCGGCGAGCACGGTATCCCGGTTGCGACGAGCCGTTTCCAACCGCATGTCACCGTCAGTCGACGGGCGCGTCCGATCGGGGTGCAAGCGGTTTCCTGTCCGCCCCTGGCGTTTGATCGGTTCCACCTGTTCGAGTCTGTTCCAACCCCCGGGGGCGTTCGCTATGTAAGTCTGGCGAGCTGGAGCCTGGCCGGTCCGGAGGCCGGGCCCGGGGGTGCGGCGCACCTCGGCTCTATGGAATAATGCAGTCTGTCGAACGCTGACCGGATGCGCCGCGGGAAGAGGTGGATCCGGTCAGCGTTCGCGGTGTATCGAGAGCGCTTGCAACCGCAGAGGTTCAGAATGGACGACAACCGCAAGAAGGCCCTGGGGGCTGCCCTCAGCCAGATCGAAAAGCAGTTCGGCAAGGGTGCCGTCATGCGCATGGGAGATGCCCGGGCTGTGCGTGACGTGGATGCCATTTCCACCGGCTCACTGACCCTGGACATGGCCCTCGGAGTTGGTGGCCTGCCTCGCGGCCGGGTGGTGGAGATTTACGGGCCGGAATCCTCCGGCAAGACCACACTGACCCTGCAGGTGATCGCCGAAGCCCAGCGCGCGGGCGGAACGGCGGCGTTTGTCGATGCCGAGCATGCACTGGATCCGGGCTATGCCGGGAAGCTGGGCGTCAACGTCGACGAACTGCTGGTCTCCCAGCCGGATACTGGCGAGCAGGCCCTGGAGATCGCCGACATGCTGGTGCGTTCCGGCGCCGTTGACGTGGTGGTGGTGGACTCGGTAGCGGCCCTGACCCCCAAGGCGGAGATCGAGGGAGAGATGGGTGATTCCCACGTGGGCCTGCAGGCGCGCCTCATGTCCCAGGCCCTGCGGAAGCTCACCGCGAACATCAAGCGGACTGGCACGCTGGTTGTGTTCATCAACCAGATCCGGATGAAGATCGGGGTCATGTTCGGCAGCCCGGAAACCACCACCGGCGGCAATGCCCTGAAGTTCTATTCCTCGGTGCGGCTGGATATACGGCGCATCGGGGCGATCAAGAAGGGCGACGAGGTGGTCGGCAACGAAACCCGGGTCAAGGTGGTCAAGAACAAGATGGCACCACCGTTCAAGCAGGCGGAGTTCGAGATCCTCTATGGCGAGGGAATCTCCCGGGAGGGTGAACTGATCGAACTCGGGGTCAAGCACGGCCTGGTGGAGAAGGCGGGAGCCTGGTACAGCTACAACGGCGACCGTATTGGCCAGGGCAAGGACAACGTACGCCAGTTCCTGAAGGAAAACCCGCAGATTACGGCTGACCTGGAGGCCCGACTGCGGCAAGCCCTGTTGCCGCCGCCGCCGGAAACCCGCGACGAGACCTCCCGGGCGGAGGCGTGATCCCGGGTGAAGGAGGAGGATGCCGATGCCGCCGAGGAGGCTGGAATCCGGTTGCTGGCCCGGCGGGAGCATGCCGGCCGGGAGCTGCGGGGCAAGCTGCTGCAGAGGGGCCACGACGGGGCGGCCATTGAGCTGGCACTGAAGCGGTTGCGGGAACGCGGCTATCTCAGCGACGCTCGCTTCGCCGAAGAGTTTATCCGCAGGCGTTACGAGCAGGGCTATGGCCCGTTGCGTGTCCTCGCAGACCTGCAGGCACGGGGTGTGGACGAGGACCTCTACCGGCCGCTCATCGACCGGCCGGAGTGCGATTGGCACGCGCAGGCACTGGCGCAGAAGCGCAGGCGTTTCGGTGCCGGGCCACCGGCAGACCGGCGGGAGCGGGCCCGGCAGGGGCGATTTCTTGCCGGCCGGGGCTTTACGGCGGACCAGGTTCGCCGGGCCGTGGATGAAACCGGCGCTCCCTCGCGCGCCGTCGAATGAACCGGCGATGATGGCGGCCGGAAGGTGGACGGGGGCGTGACCGGTACGGGGCGTGGGGACAGGCGCGGGCGCGCACTGTGGCCCGTGGCGGCGGGTGCTTGACCGGCAGTCCGCTACGCTGCCGTTCGCACACGCCTGCGGTTGCCCCGCCGTCGTGCCTGATCGCCGGATGCGTCCCGTAATGGGCCAGGCGGGACGCGGCCGGATCATTCGCGGCAGGCAGCCGCGCCAGACATGCAACCAGACCGGGATATCCATGATCACCAGCGCAGAGCTTCGCAGCCAGTTTCTCGAGTACTTCCGCCGTCACGGGCACACCATCGTGCCCAGTGCGCCGCTGATTCCGGCGAACGACCCGACGCTGCTGTTCACCAACGCCGGCATGGTGCCGTTCAAGGACGTATTTCTCGGCCAGGAGAAACGGGACTATGTCCGTGCCACCAGTGCCCAGCGCTGCGTCCGGGCGGGAGGAAAGCACAACGACCTGGAGAACGTCGGGTACACCGCCCGGCACCACACGTTCTTCGAGATGCTCGGGAACTTCAGCTTTGGAGACTACTTCAAGCGCGAAGCGATCGGATACGCCTGGGAGTTTCTTACCGAGGTGATCCGGCTGCCGCCGGAGCGTCTCTGGGTGACCGTCTACGAGGAGGATGACGAAGCGGCGGATATCTGGCTGCGCGAGATCGGCATTCCGCCGGAGCGTTTTTCCCGGATCGGCGCCAAGGACAATTTCTGGGCGATGGGCGACACCGGCCCCTGCGGGCCCTGTTCCGAGGTCTTCTACGACCATGGGCCGGAGGTGCCGGGCGGTCCGCCGGGAACTCCGGAGGAGGATGGGGACCGCTACATCGAGATCTGGAACCTGGTCTTCATGCAGTATGACCGGGATGCCGATGGCACGCTGACCCCGCTACCGAAGCCCTGTGTGGATACCGGCATGGGGCTCGAGCGGCTCGCCGCCATACTCCAGGGGGTCCACAGCAACTTCGAGATCGACCTCTTCCGTAACCTGATCGGCGCTGCCGGGCGCGCTACCGCCACGGATGACCCGGGGCACAGTTCGCTGAAGGTGATTGCGGACCATATCCGCGCCTGCGCCTTTCTCATCGCCGATGGCGTCATGCCGGCCAACGAGGGCCGGGGCTACGTGCTGCGCCGCATTATCCGGCGCGCGGTCCGTCATGGCTACAAGCTCGGCCAGAAGGAGGTTTTCTTCCACACCCTGGTGCGGCCCCTGGAGGAGGAAATGGGAGCGGCGTATCCGGAGCTTGCCGAGGCGCGGCCGCGGGTGGAGAAGGTCCTGCAACGGGAAGAGAAACAGTTCCGGGAAACCCTGGACCTGGGCCTGGGATTGCTGGAAGAGGTCATAGAGAGTCTCGCCGGGGACGAGATCCCCGGCGAGACGATCTTCCGGCTCTACGATACCTTCGGGTTTCCGGTTGACCTTACCGGCGATATCGCGCGGGAACGTGGCCTGCGGCTGGATATGGCGGGTTTCGAACAGGAGATGGAGCAGCAGCGTGAACGGGCCCGCGCTGCCAGCCAGTTCCGCGGTGGCCACGCCGTGGGTGTGCGGGTCGAAGACACCTCCGATTTCACCGGATACGATCACCTGCGGGACGAGGGCACGGTGATCGGACTCTTCACCGATGGCCGCGGCGTGCAGAAGCTGGACGCGGGCCAGAGCGGCCTGGTCGTGCTCGATCGTACCCCGTTCTACGCTGAATCCGGCGGTCAGGTTGGCGACAGTGGCAGGCTGACCGGCGAAGGCGCGCAGTTCATCGTCGAGGACACCCAGAAGCAGGGCGCCGCACACGGACACCTGGGGCGGGTGGCGCGTGGCGGGATCCGTGTCGGGGACCGGCTGCGGGCGGAAGTCGACCGCGAACGCCGGCAGTCGATCGTTCTCAATCACTCCGCGACGCATCTCCTCCACGCCGCCCTCAGGGAAGTCCTGGGCGATCACGTGATACAGAAGGGTTCGCTGGTCGCACCGGACCGGTTGCGGTTCGACTTTGCCCACCCGGAAGCGGTGACCGAGACGGAATTGGACCGCATCGAGCACATCGTCAACGCGCGGATTCGCGCCAACGTGGCCGCCGATATCCGTCACATGTCCTTTGATGACGCCATTGCCGCCGGGGCGCTGGCCCTCTTCGGCGAGAAGTATGGCGACGAGGTCCGGGTGCTGCAGTTCGGTGAATTTTCAACGGAACTGTGCGGGGGCACCCATGTCACGCGTACCGGGGATATCGGCTTCTTCAAGATCATCATGGAGACCGGGGTGGCTTCCGGCGTGCGTCGCGTGGAAGCGGTGACCGGGGAGCGTGCGCTCGCGTGGGCGGAGGAACTGGAGCGGCAGGTCGGCCGGATGGCGCACATGCTGCGAACCACGCCCGAGACCGCGCATCTCAAGCTTGAACAGGTCCTCGAGCGCAACCGCCGTACGGAACGGGAACTTGAACGACTGAAACAGAAGCTGGCCAGTCACAGCGGCGGCGATCTGGCCAGTCAGGCGCTGGAAATTGGCGGTGTCAAGGTAGTGGCATCGATACTGGACGGCGTGGATGCACGCGCTTTGCGGGACACCGTCGATCAGCTGAAGAACAAACTTGGCTCCGCCGCGGTGCTGCTGGCCACCGTGGAAGGTGACAAGGTGCGTCTGGCCGCAGGAGTGACCCGCGATCTGACGGACCGGATCAAGGCGGGAGATCTCGTCAACGCGGTCGCCACCCGCGTGGGAGGAAAGGGCGGCGGTCGCCCCGACATGGCCCAGGCTGGTGGTACCGATCCGGCGGCATTGCCCGCGGCGATGGCGAGTGTCCCGGACTGGATTCGCGAGAGTCTTGGCTAGGCGATTGGGCTGGTCGGGAGTGGAAATGTCGGGCGTTTCGTGTTACATGGTGCGCCCCTTGGAATCAGGACAGCAGGAAGTCATGGCGCTGATTGTTCAGAAATACGGTGGAACGTCCGTTGGCACGCCCGAGCGAATCGCCCGGGTCGCCGACAAGATCATCAGGACGCGGGAGGCGGGGAACGACGTTGTGGTCGTGGTGTCTGCCATGAGTGGCGAAACCAACCGCCTCATCGACCTCGCAAAGTCGCTGCATCCGGAGCCGCCGGCCCGGGAGCTGGATCTCCTTCTGTCCACTGGAGAGCAGGTGACCATTGCCCTCCTGGGGATGGCCCTGGAACGTCGCGGTCACCGCGCGCGGTGCTATACCGGGGCCCAGGTGAAGATCCTGACCGATAGTGCCCACAGCAAGGCACGGATTCAGGAAATCGATGCCAAGGTTGTCACCGAGGATCTCAAGCTGGGGCGGACCGTTGTGGTGGCCGGCTTCCAGGGAGTGGATTCCTCCGGCGCCATCACCACCCTGGGCCGCGGGGGCTCCGACACCACCGCGGTCGCCCTGGCGGCGGCGCTGAACGCGGAGGAATGCCAGATCTATACGGATGTGGACGGGGTGTACACCACCGATCCACGGGTCGTCAGCAAGGCCCGCCGGCTGGATAGGATTACCTTCGAGGAAATGCTGGAGATGGCCAGTCTTGGTTCCAAGATTCTGCAGATACGGGCGGTGGAGTTTGCTGGCAAGTACCATGTGCCGTTGCGTGTGCTCTCCAGTTTCGAGGAAGGCCCTGGCACGCTCATCAGTTTCGAGGACGAGGATATGGAAGAACCGCTGATTTCCGGCATCGCGTTCAATCGCGACGAGGCCAAGCTCACGGTCATCAATACGCCGGATCGCCCCGGAATCGCGGGCATGATCCTGGGTCCGATCTCGGACTCCAACATCGAGATCGACATGATCGTGCAGAACGTCAGCAAGTCCGGGGCCACGGATTTTACCTTCACGGTGCACCGCAACGATCACGATCGTGCCCTCGAGATTCTTCGCAGGACGGTGGAAGAGATGGGCGAGGGTGAAGTCTATAGTGATACGAAGATCGTCAAGCTCTCCCTGGTAGGGGTGGGCATGCGTTCTCACGCCGGCGTGGCGACGACCATGTTCAAGGCTCTGGCTGGGGAAGGCATCAACATACAGATGATTTCCACGTCCGAGATCAAGATCTCGGTCGTGATCGAGGAAAAGTACCTGGAGTTGGGCGTGCGCGCACTGCATACCGCGTTCGGCCTGGACGACGAGGATGGTAGCGTCCGCGTCGAAGGCAAGGATGCCTCTTGAGGGGTCGTCACTGCGGGATGGAGATCGCGGGCGTGCGGCAACGGTAGTTTCCTGTAGTTCTTGTTCATAGCTGAAGGTAGGGCGGCCTCGGCCGTTCCAGATGATTCTGCGTCGGACCTCGTCGAACCGTATGGGGCAGGCACGCCCTGATGGCGGTGCGGCCAGGATTGGGTGGGGAAGAGTTCGCTTCCGACGGCGCGTTCCCGGGACTTTGAGGAGAAGGGAAATGCTAATTCTGACCAGACGCGTTGGGGAAACGTTGATGATCGGTGACGAGGTTACCGTGACGGTTCTTGGAGTAAAGGGTAACCAGGTGCGCATCGGCGTGAGCGCGCCGAAGAACGTATCGGTGCACCGGGAGGAGATCTACGAACGGATTCGCCAGGAGAAGGAAGGCGACGAGGATACCGACGCCGAGATGGATGATCACCGCTAATGGTGGTCAGCGATAGCGGGGTAGCGGCCGGATTCGCCACGGGCCTGCCTGGCGACGGGGTTTACCGTATCGGCCATTTCCCGTATCCTTTCGCGCTCAGTCGGGGCTTGGATGGTCCCGGCCCGCAGTAGCACGGAGAGGTGGCCGAGCGGCTGAAGGCGCTCCCCTGCTAAGGGAGTATGGGTCAAAAGCCCATCGAGGGTTCGAATCCCTCCCTCTCCGCCATTCATGCAGTGAAAACAGTTAGTTAGGACGGAAACGGAGATCCGTCCCACAACTGAACCACCATCCCGAAAATGCTTGCCTTCCCTGTCACCAA
>SLLM01000306.1 GCA_007134055.1 Ectothiorhodospiraceae bacterium
CTCGTAGCCCAGGTTGGGCGCCAGCCAGCGCTCCATCTCCCGTACGCTCATTCCCTTGCGTCGGGCGTACTCCTCCACCTGGTCGCGGTATATCTTGCCGAGGCCGAAATAGCGCGCCTCCGGATGGGCGAAGTACAGACCGCTCACCGCCGCCGTGGGCACCATGGCCCGGCTCTCGGTGAGGTGCAGGCCGATGTTGCGCTCCACGTCCAGCAGTTCCCAGATCAGGTCCTTCTCCGTGTGATCCGGGCAGGCGGGGTAGCCGGCGGCGGGACGAATGCCCTGGTAGCGCTCCTTGATGAGGTCCTGGTTGGAGAGATCCTCGTCCGGCTGGTAGCCCCAGAACTCCTTCCGTACCCGCTCGTGCAGATGCTCGGCGAAGGCTTCCGCCAGGCGGTCGGCCAGGGCCTTGAGCAGGATGCTGTTGTAGTCGTCATGATCCGCCTCGAAGCGGGCGATGTGTTCGTCAATGCCGATGCCGGTGGTTACGGCGAAGGCACCGATATAGTCCGCGATGCCGGTCTCCTTCGGTGCGATGTAGTCGGACAGCGCCTGGTTGGGGCGACCGGCGGGCTTCTCCGTCTGCTGCCGCAGGTGATGCAGGGTCAGCAGCACCCGTTCCCGGGCCTCGTCAGCATACACCGGCGTGTCATCGCCGTCGGCATTGGCCGGGAACAGGCCGTATATGCCGTTGGCGCGCAGCCAGCGTTCCTCCACCAGCCGTTCCAGCATGTCCTGGGCATCCCGGAACAGACTCCTGGCCTGCTCCCCGACCGTCTCGTCCTCCAGTATTCCCGGATAGCTGCCCGCCAGCTCCCAGGACTTGAAGAACGGCGTCCAGTCGATATAAGGGATGAGACGCTCCAGCGGATAGTCCTCCAGCACCTGCACGCCGGTCTTCCGCGGCTGCACCGGACGGTAGCCTTCCCAGTCCACCGGCGTGCGGTTCTCCCGGGCCTGGTCGATCTTCAGCCACTTCTGCTTTTTCTGGCGGGCGGCGTGCTGCTCGCGGACCCGGGCGTATTCCTTGCGGATTCCGGCCACGTAGTCTTCCCGCCGGGTTTCGCTTACCAGGTTGGAGGCGACGCCCACGGCGCGGGAGGCGTCCTTCACGTAGATGACTTCCGACTCGTATGCCGGGGCGACCTTGACCGCCGTGTGTACCCGGGACGTGGTCGCGCCGCCAATCAGCAGCGGCTGGCGCATGCCGCGGCGCTGCATCTCCTTCGCCACGTTCACCATTTCCTCCAGGGAGGGTGTGATGAGGCCGGAGAGGCCGACGATGTCCGCGTTCTCCGCGTCGGCGGCGTCGAGGATCGCCTGGGCCGGCTGCATCACGCCCAGGTCGGTCACCTTGAAGTTGTTGCACTGGAGCACCACGCCGACGATGTTCTTGCCGATGTCGTGCACGTCGCCCTTGACCGTGGCGATGACGAGGTGACCGGCGGGCTCGTTGTCGCCGCCGTCCTTTTCCGCCTCGATGTAGGGCAGGAGGTAGGCGACCGCCTTCTTCATCACCCGCGCGGATTTCACCACCTGGGGCAGGAACATCTTGCCGTCGCCGAAGAGGTCGCCCACGACGTTCATGCCGTCCATGAGCGGTCCCTCGATCACCTCGATGGGGCGGTCGAACTGCTGCCGTGCCTCTTCCACGTCCTCGTCGACGTAATCGGCGATGCCCTTGACCAGGGCATGCTCCAGGCGCTTGGACACGGGCTGGTCCCGCCAGGAAAGGTCTTCGACCCGGCTCTTCCCGCCCTGATCCCTGACCGACTCGGCGAACGCCAGCAGGCGCTCGGTGCCGTCTTCCCGGCGGTTGAGTATGACGTCCTCGACGTGCTCCAGGAGGTCCCGCGGGATGTCGTCGTAGACCTCGATCTGGCCGGCATTGACGATCGCCATGTCCATACCCGCCTTGATGGCGTGGTAGAGGAAGGCCGAGTGCATGGCCTCGCGGACGGCGTTGTTGCCGCGGAAGGAGAAGGACAGGTTGGACAGTCCGCCGGAGACCCGGGCATACGGGAGGTTCTCCTTGATCCACTGCGTGGCCCGGATGAAGTCCACGGCATAGTTGTCGTGTTCCGGAATGCCGGTGGCGACGGGAAAGACGTTCGGGTCGAAGATGATGTCCTCGGCGGGGAACCCCGCGGTTTCCGTCAGCAGCCGGTAGGCGCGCTCGACGATCTCGATGCGGCGATCAAAGGTGTCCGCCTGACCTTCCTCATCAAAGGCCATGACCACCACGGCGGCGCCGTAGCGTTTCAGTAGCCGCGCCTGGTGCAGGAACGGCTCCTCCCCCTCCTTGAGGGAGATGGAGTTCACTACCGCCTTGCCCTGCACGCACTGCAGACCGGCCTCCAGAACCTCCCACTTGGAGGAATCGATCATCACCGGCACCCGGGCGATGTCGGGCTCCGCCGCCACCAGGTTGATGAAGTCGACCATGCACTGGCGGGCATCGAGCATGCCCTCGTCCATGTTGATGTCGATGATCTGGGCACCGCCCTCCACCTGGTTACGGGCGACCTCCAGCGCGGTGTCATACTCACCGTCGACGATCAGCCGCTTGAACCGGGCCGAGCCGGTGACATTGGTGCGCTCGCCCACGTTCACGAACAGGCTCTCGCTGCCGAGCGTGAATGGTTCCAGGCCGGCGAGACGCATGGCGCGCTCCCGTTCCGGAATCTCCCGTGGTGTGCAATCTGCCACCGCATCGCGCAGGGCCTGGATGTGCTCCGGCGTGGTGCCGCAGCAGCCGCCGACGATGTTGACGAAGCCGCTCTCGGCGAAGTCCCGGATGAAGGCGGCCATCTCCTCGGGGGTCTGTTCGTATTCTCCGAACTCGTTGGGTAGACCGGCGTTGGGATAGACGGTGACGTAGGTGTCCGCCACGCGGCTGATTTCCTGCACGAAGGGCCGCATCTGCTCGGCGCCGAGGGCGCAGTTCAGCCCCACGGTGAAGGGCCGCGCATGGCGCACGGAATTCCAGAAGGCTTCCGTAGTCTGGCCGGAGAGCGTACGCCCGGAGGCGTCGGTAATGGTCCCGGAGATCATCACCGGCATGCGCCTTCCCAGCTCTTCGAATAGTTCCTCCAGGGCGAAGATGGCGGCCTTGGCGTTCAGGGTGTCGAAAATGGTCTCGATCAGCAGCAGGTCGGCGCCGCCGTCCACCAGGCCCCGGGCGGCCTCCAGGTAGGCTGCGCGCAGCTCGTCGAAGCTGACGTTGCGGAATCCCGGGTCGTTTACGTCCGGGGAGATGGACGCCGTGCGGTTGGTCGGCCCCAGGGCGCCGGCCACGTAACGGGGCCAGTCCGGATCGTCGGCCATCGCCGCCTCGCAGGCTTCCTTCGCAAGCCGGGCCGCCGCCACGTTGAGCTCGTAGGCCAGCGGCTCGAGCTGATAGTCCGCCTGGGCAATCGTGGTGGAACTGAAGGTATTCGTCTCCAGGATGTCCGCGCCGGCGGCCAGGTTGCGTTGATGGATATCCCGCACCACGTCCGGCCGGGTGAGGACGAGCAGATCGTTGTTGCCCTTGAGGTCACAGGGGTGATCGGTGAAGCGCTCGCCGCGGAAGTCTTCCTCCTGCAGTGGGTACTGCTGAATCATCGTGCCCATCCCGGAATCCAGGATCAGGATCCGGCGGGACAGGTCGTGCTTCAGCCGCGTGCTTGCATCAGTCATGAGCTCTCGGGTTTGTCATCGAAGTGGGTTGCGCATTATACCGGCTCTGGTCGGGTCTTGCAGGGAGCCGGGGTCAAGCCCGCCGCGCACAGGCCGATAGAGCTTCCCTGAGCAGGGCGACATTCGTATTCCGTGAACGGCTTCGCCGCCGGGGAAGCGGCGGATGCCCAGAATGGCGACCAGGCAGCGCGACCCGGCTGGTTGCGCAGGGGTGGGCGCGGCGCGGAGCCGCGAAACAGAAAAACGCATTTGTAGTGCAGGAGACAGGCGAAATGCAGGCAGTCGTGCGGTCAGTAATCGGGGTTGTGCTGACACCCCTCCGTTTCTTGATGATGCCGTTCCGGTTTGCGCTGAGGCCGGTGGGGAGGCTTTTCTCCCGGCTGGGAATCATGACCAAGGCGATGATGGCGCCCGGCTTCCTGATTCTGTTGCTGGTGGTGATCGGCAGTGTGGCGGTGTTCTTCCAGCAGGGGGTCAACCGGGACATGGAGCACGTGTCCGGGAACCTGGTGGCTGCCGGTAACGCCGCCACCAATCTGCTGGACGCGATCTACAGTGAACGGCTGGCCGCCGAGCAGTTTCTCGAGAACCCCGGGAACCTGAACCGGGACATGTGGCGCGGTGTCCGGAACGAATCCGAATCCTACCTGGACATGGCCCGGTACAGCATCGTGGATCCGGACCGGCAGGCGATGCTGGAAGACCTTGCCGCCCAGCATGCGGGATTCTCCTCCGTCTTTGGGGAGGAGGTGGTCCCCACCGCCATGTCCGCGCAGGAAACCCTTACCACCGAGATTCAGCCGCTCCTCGCCGAGATTGCCGGAATCATGCAGGAGGTCGTGGAGCGACAGGTGCAGCGAGGCGTCGCTGCACTGACGCATCAGACCGGCACCGTCAGCTACGACATCCTCGATACGCATACGGCCTTCACCCAGTACGTCAGCAGCGGCCGCCGCGGCGATTTCGGCATGGCAATGGAGCGCTTCGAGGCCACCGACGCGGCGTTGAACGAGCTGATGATGCATGTCTATCACCAGAATGACGTGGATGCGGTGGAGAACGCCATCGAACTCTGGGCCGATTACGGTGCGGCGATACAGGCATACAGGGAGGCGGACGCCTCCGCGCGCAACCTGGTGCAGACGGAACTCAGCGCCGTTGGCCGGGAGATGGTGAACTCCGCCCAGGGGCTGCAGCGTAGTGCCATGGATTCCCTGAATGAAGTCACGGTGCAGGTGACGGATGCCGGTGGCCGGGCCCAGTGGATCATCACGGCACTACTGATCGGGGGCGTGGTGGTGGGTGGCCTGTTTGCCTGGTTTCTCACCCGGGGCTATGTGCGTCCTCTGGTTGGCACGAACGAGTTTCTGGGTTCGGTGGTGGATGACATGGACGCGGGACGAGGCGATCTTACGCGACGTGTGGAGGTAAGGAGTCGTGACGAGGTAGGTCAGCTTGGTCACAACATCAATCGTTTCATTGAGACGCTGCAGCGCGTTGTGGGGACGATCAACA
>SLLM01000002.1 GCA_007134055.1 Ectothiorhodospiraceae bacterium
AAGGCCTCGTCCATGCCGTTGGTATGCAGGCTCTGGGCACCGCCAAGGACCGCCGCCAGCGCCTGCAGCGTGGTGCGCATGATATTGTTCTTGTACTGGGGCTTGGTCAGCGATACGGCAGCGGTCTGGCAATGAAACCGCAGTCGCATGGACTCCGGATTCTCGGCACCGAAACGCTCCTTCATGATCCGGGCATACACGCGGCGCGCAGCCCGGAACTTGGCGATCTCCTCGAAGAAGTCCACCTGGCTGATGAAAAAGAACGACAGCCGCGGGGCGAAGTCATCCACGTGCATCCCCGTCTTCAACACCTCTTCGACGTAGGTGATGAGATTCGCCATGGTGAAGGCAACTTCATCGAGCGGCGAACCGCCGGCATCGGAGATGTGGTAGCCGCCGAAATTGATCGGGTTATAGCGCTTCATGTGCTCGGTGCAGTAGGTGATGCAGTCCCGCACCAGTCTCACCGAGGGACGGATGGGGAAGATGAATTCCTTTTGCGCCTGATACTCCTTGAGGATGTCCGCCTGGATGGTTCCGGCCAGCTTGTTCAGATCGTAGCCCCGTTTCTTCGCCAGGGCGATGTACATGGCGAGCAGAATCCAGGCCGTGGGATTGATGGTCATCGAAACGGAAATCTTCTCCAGATCGATGCCGTCGTACAGAGCTTCCATGTCTGCAAGGGTATCCACCGCCACACCCACGCGGCCGACCTCGCCTTCACTCATGGGATGATCGGAGTCGAAACCCATCAGGGTGGGCATGTCGAAATCGGTGGAAATGCCGGTTTGGCCCTGTTCGATCAGATACCGGAACCGCTCGTTGGTATCCTCCGCGACCCCGAAGCCGGCGATCTGACGCATGGTCCACAGGCGTCCCCGGTACATGGTCGGATAGGGGCCACGCGTGAACGGGTAACGTCCCGGCAGACCGATGTCCTCGAACGGGGTGTCCTGCAGATCCAGCGGGGTGTATACCCGCTTGACCGGTTGATCGCCGAAGGTCCTGAATTCCTCCTTGCGCTCCGGCCGGCGTGCCAGAAAGGACCCAACCTCGTTCTGCTCCCAGTCCCTGACCTGTGCTTCCAGCTTCTCCGGATCAACACCCTGGCTCATGGTGGGCTCTCCTCCAGACTTCAATGATGTTCAGTTGCCCGTCGCGGCACGCGAGAGGCGCAGAAGCTCCCTGGCAGCTGCATGCGGCGTCAGCTCCCGGGAGACGATCCGGTCGGTCATGGATGCGACCCGCCCCTCACGGTGACGGGCGAAATTCTCCCTCACGATCTCCTCGGCCGCCTTCAGCATCCGCCGCTCGGCAATCTCGCGACAGCGACCCTCCAGGGCGCCGCTCTCCCGTAGTACCCGGTGGTGACCGTCGATGGCGGCAAGCAGCTCTGCGATGCCCTCCTCCTTCAGGGCGGATGTGCCCAGCACCGGCACAGTCCAGCCCGAACCGGCATGTCTCGCGCCACCACCCAGCGCCAGCATTTCCCGCAGTTCCGTCACGGTCCTTGCCGCGTCCCGGCGATCACACTTGCTGACCACGTGGATATCCGCGATCTCCAGCACGCCTGCCTTGACCGCCTGGATATCATCTCCCAGGCCGGGCGCGGAGACGACCACGGTGGTATGTGAGGCCCGGACCACGTCCACCTCGTCCTGGCCGACGCCTACCGTTTCGATCACCACCAGATCGAACCCTGCTGCATCGAGTATGTCGGCGGCATCCAGTGTGCCGCGGGCAAGCCCGCCCATGGCGCCGCGTGTGGCCGCGCTGCGGATGTACACACCGGGATCTCCCGCCAGATCCCCCATGCGCACCCGATCCCCCAGGATGGAGCCGCCGGAGAACGGACTGGACGGGTCGATGGCAATGATGGCAAGCGACCGGCCGGCGTCACGGATCGCCCGTGCCAGTCGGGTGACGAGTGTGGACTTGCCGCAGCCCGGCACACCGGTCATGCCGATGACATGGGCGCGTCCGGTATTCCGATGGATCAGATCGAGCGCATCACGCACTTCCTCCCGGCCTTCCTCTGCCCGGGTGAGGAGTCGCGGCAGGGCCGCCGGTTCGCCATTGATGATCCGTTCGGCCAGCTTCCAGGACGGTACAGGTGGACGCATTGCGCTCTCCACGGCTCGGCTTCGGATGGATGCTCCTGCAGCCCGGCCCTAGCGGGGTCCGCGTTCCTGGACCAGGCGAGTCAGCGTCGACACGATCGCCTCCGGCGGGGTGTCCTGAAGCAGTAACTCGGCGACGCCCATCCTCTTGAGCTCAACAACGTCCTCATCCGGGATGACCCCGCCGCCGACCACAATGATGTCCTCGGCTTCGTTCTCGGTGAGCAGGCGGAGAACCTTGGGGAATACTGTCATGTGTGTTCCCGAGAGCAGGCTGACTCCGAGTATGTCCACATCTTCCTGAACCGCCGCATCCACCACCTCTTCCGCAGTGCGATGCAGACCGGAGTAGATCACATCCATGCCCGCATCCCGCAGGCACCGGGCCACGGCCTTGACGCCCCGATCATGTCCGTCCAGGCCCACCTTGGCCATCAAAACCCGAATCGGAATGCTGTCGTTGCTCACGTTTCACCTCGCCTCCATCCGCGGGGTGTATCGCCGATATCCGACGCTGGAGACGCGGCGTCACCCTCTGCTCGTGTTGATCGACGCTAGCACGTGGCAAACGGCCTGAAAATTAGTTATTTTTGTCTAACTTCAACTAAAAGTTAGTCCTTTTGACCCACGCGGAACTGCTGCTGCGCGCCTGGAGCTACGGTCGATGCTGAACATCAAGTTCCTGAGCTATTTCGTTGCTACGGCGAAGCATGGCAGTTTTTCCCGTGCTGCCGAGCGGATCAATATCTCCAAGTCCGCCATCGTGCGCGCCGTCGACCTCCTCGAGGAGGATTGCCAGACGAAACTCTTCGTGCGTGAGCGGGCCAAGGGCGTGGTGCTGACGAATGACGGCGAGCATCTGCTGCAGATGTGCCAGGTGCTGTTCCGGGACATCAAGAACCTCGAGGCGAAGATGTCGGACCTGGGAACGGTATCCGGCGAGCTGGTCCTCACGTGTATCGAGTCGCTGGCCGCATGCATCATCCCGGATCTGACCGTTCGCATGATGAAGAGCTATCCGACCTTGCAGATCCGCACGATCGAGGCATTTCCAGAGCATGCCCTGGACCTCATCCGCCAGGGGGAGGCGGACGTGATGATCAGCGCGCGAGCCATCAGCCAGCGATCCGATCTGCCCAAGTGGCTGGAGTACGAAGTCCTGATGCAACTGATGCCATGCGTGACTCTTGCCCACGATCACCCGCTTGCCCGCAAGGCGCGGATCACCATGGAGGATCTGCTGCGCCACCGGATGATCGTCATGTCGCAGCCCTACATCACCCAACTGGCAATGCTCTACTTCCGGAGGATCAACAGATTCCCGGACGTCGCCTATGAAACCAACACCATCGAGAACCTGCGGGCCATGATCGGTAAGGGCCTCGGCTACGGCATCACGCACTTCAAGCCCATGGTGGACCGTTCCTTTACCGGGGACAGGCTGGTAACCCGAAACATCTACGGCGTCGCCCCCGGTATTGAGATCATTGTCGCGTACGCAAGCCGGAATGATGATTGGATTCCTCGAAAAACCAAGGCATTCCTGCATGAAACCAGGAATTACTTCAAGTCTTCGCAGTGCGCGAACTACTTCTCTGCGGATCGACGGCCATAGCCTGGTACCGGATCCTGTGGCTGGCCCGTACGGAGCACGCAGCCCTCTCAGCCGGGTTTCCCATCCACCCGGGGCGTCACCAGGATCCGCGTATAGCAGACGAGGAAAATCCCGTACGCGACTACCCAGAACAACGTGCTCAAGACCAGCCCCGCCTGCCAGGGAAGCGCACCCAGTCCTGCTGCCACCCGCACCGCCGCCGCCCCCTGGACGGCGATGAATGCCACCACCATGGCGGTAGCCAGCTGCAGTGGACGCCCCGTATGACCAAGGGCGACGCGGCTCATCACTCCGAGCATCAGCCCGCCCATCGCGCCCACCCCCGCAGCGTGAATCCATACGGTCCCGTGCCACCAGCCGGCCGCGCTACCGGCGAGCAGCCACAAACTCAAGGGAACCCACAACAGCGACAGGTGCAGGATCCACAACAGCGGCTCCCGCACGACCCGCCAGCCCCGCCACAGCAGGATCCGAACCAGGACCAGCAATCCGGTTACCAGGGCGGAGAACATGATCCCATGGGCATACTCCAGCAAGACCGAAGCGGCAACCGATACCATACCGGCCACCAGGGACACTTCGAGCGCCGGCACCGTCCGGATCCCCTCGATGGTCCCGCCCCGGTTGCGCAGCCAGGCCAAGGAGAATGCCGGGGTAATGCGCCCGCCGATGATCAGCATGAGCAACATCGTGGCGACCAGCGCCACGGCTGCATAAGGTCCTCCAGGCTGCAGCAGAAAACCCAGCTGCATCATCCAGAGCAGGCCAAGGACCAGCAGTATCACCATCTGGCGTAGCTGGCGGCTGTGCCATATACGCCAGCCTGCGTCCACCATGACCAGGGGGAGGAATGCCAGATTGACCCCGAACACGAGCCATGTCGGTGCCGACTCCCCTGCTGCCATGAGCACCCTCCCCGCCAGCCACACCAGCCACAGGCCAAGCAGCCATCCACCATGCAGGCGCTCGGTCCCCGTCCACACGCATACTGCGGTGAGCAGGAATCCCGCGACACCCGCATACAGGAACGCGAACAGCATTTCGTGCTGGTGCCAGTACAACGCGGGCAGTGCCAGTGGCGGTTGCAGGTGACCGGTGATAACCGCCAGCCATAGAGGCATCGCGGCGACCGCCAGAAGCGCGAGGGAAAGGAAGAATATACGGAACGGATAGGCGAACACCTGCCAGGCGCCGGCCTGCCCCTCCTGCGTCATGGTGTCGTATCGCATGATGGTGCTTCCCCTTCCCGGGCAGGCAACGGCATGACCCGGGAGATGCAACCTCGGTTGACGAAATGGCCTGCCATTTAACGTGCATATTACATACATCGTTTTTGCAATGCCAGAGGACGTATCCACCCCTCGTTTTCCGCCGCTCACCGTGCCTCACGTACTGCGGGCAACGGAGCAGCTGCGGGATGCAAGAAAAACTGTATAAGCGTTCAACAAAAACCA
>SLLM01000172.1 GCA_007134055.1 Ectothiorhodospiraceae bacterium
AGGGGCCGAATGGAACACCGAAGCACTGGGACGGAACAAGCGGGAGCGGGCCGGGGTGCTGCTGCGCCGGCTGCGGGACACCTTCGCCCCCGGCGGCCTGCTCCATTTCGGCCAGGGGAAGTGGTATCCCGGCGAACCGCTGCCCCGCTGGGCGCTTGGCTGTTACTGGCTGGAAGGTGGCGAGGCGCTGTGGCGGGATGCAGGGCTGATCGCCGACGACGGCCGCGACGCCGGTCGCACGGAAGCCGATGCCGCCGACCTCGCCCGAGCCCTGGCGGCACGACTGCAGATCAGCGCCGAGTACCTGGTGCCGGGGTACGAGGACTGGCTCCATTACCTGTGGCGGGAGGCCGCCACGCCGCCGGATGCCAACGATATCGTCCTCCCGTGGGCGCCCCAGTTCCGTGATGATCTCAGCCTGGCGCTGGGCCGCGGCCTGGAGCGACCTGTCGGGTATGCCCTCCCACTGGCCCGGGATGAGCAGGGCGCATGCTGGCGCAGCGGCCGATGGCGTTTCCCGAGGGATGCCATGTACCTGCTCCCCGGTGGTGCTCCCATGGGGTTCCGGCTGCCGGTGCACACCTTGCCGAGCGATGATGCCCCCCCTTCCGGCGACGACTCCGCCGCGTCCCTGCAGCCGCCGCGCACCGCACTCTGCGTGGAGGCCCGGAACGGGCAACTGTATGTGTTCATGCCACCGTTGCGGGGTTTCGAGGAGTACCGGATGCTCCTGCGCGCGGTGGAAGAAACCGCCAGGGACCTGGCGATGCCCGTGCTGGTGGAAGGCGGCGAGCCCCCTGCGGCACCGGGGCTGCGGGTGTGCCGCGTCACTCCGGACCCGGGCGTGATCGAGGTGAACGTCCAGCCGGCGGCGAGCTGGGACGAACTGGAGCACATTACGGTCACGCTGTACGAGAACGCCCGGCAGACGCGGCTCGGGACGGAGAAGTTCATGCTCGATGGCCGTCATACCGGCACCGGGGGCGGCAATCACGTCACCCTGGGCGGGCCGACCCCGGCGGACAGTCCGATGCTGCGACGGCCGGACCTGCTGCGCTCCCTGCTCACCTTCTGGCAGCGTCATCCGTCCCTGTCGTACCTGTTCTCGGGGCTGTTCATCGGCCCGACCTCCCAGGCGCCGCGGGCGGACGAGCGTGGCGACCGGTTCGTGCTGATGCTGCAGCGGGCCCTGGCGCTGGTGGACAAGGGGATGGCGCCCCGGGAGCTGGATCGTACCCTGCGCAGCTGCCTCGCGGATCTCACCGGCAATACCCACCGGGCGGAGTTCAGTATCGACAAGCTGTATTCGGAGGACTCCGCCACCGGCAAGCTCGGGTTGCTGGAGTTCAGGGGCTTCGAGATGCCACCCCACGCCCGCATGAGCCTGGCGCAGATGCTGTTGCTGCGGGTCATGGTCCTGCATTTCTGGCGCCAGCCCTGTCATGGTGAGCTGGTGCGCTGGGGCACGTTGCTCCATGACCGGTACCTGTTGCCCCACTACGTCTGGGAGGATTTCTCCGACGTGGTCGAAGAGTTGAACCGGGCGGGCTATCCGGTACGGACCGAATGGTTCGAGGCCTTCCACGAATTCCGTTTCCCCGTCTACGGACGCCTGCGGTGCGCCGGCATGGAGCTGGAACTGCGCATGGCACTGGAGCCCTGGCCCGTCCTTGAAGAGGCCACCTCCGTCCAGCGCACCGCGCGCAGCGTCGATTCCTCACTGGAGCGGTTGCAGGTCCGCTGTACCGGGTTTGACCCGTCCCGCTACCGCATTACGTGCAATGGCCGTACCGTGCCCATGCAGGCGGCCGGGCCGGATGGTCTCCATGTCGCCGGCGTCCGCTACAAGGCGTGGGCCGCGCCCCACGGCCTGCATCCCACGGCACCGGTGGACGCGCCCCTGGTGTTCGATGTGGAAGACCGGGCGCTGGGTCGTTCCGTCGGCGGCTGCGTCTACCACGTCGCCCATCCCGGCGGACGCTCCTACGAAACCTTCCCGGTCAACGCCTACGAGGCGGAGGCCCGGCGGTTCTCCCGGTTCTGGGACTGGGGCCACAGTCCCGGCATCCGGGAACGGCCTGTCGACGAGCCACCCCAGGGGGACCTCGCGCATACCCTGGATCTGCGGCGGGAGCCCAGCCATGACTGAGACCGCGCCACCCCGGATTGCACTGCGGCATTGCATCCATTCCCGCTTTGACCGCCCGGTTGCGCTTTCCACCCACTGGCTGCGTCTGCGTCCCGCCCCCCACACGCGTGGGCGTCTGACTGCGTTCAGCCTGCGGGTCGAACCCGCTCTTCACTTCCTCAACTGGGTCCGGGATCCGTTCGAGAATCACCTGGCCCGCCTGGATCTCCCCGAGCCGGTGACACACATGGTCGTGGAGGTGGAGATCATCGCCGAGCTGGCGGCGGTGAATCCGTTTGATTTCCTGCTGGACGCGGATGCGGTCCGCCATCCGTTCCGGTATCCCCCGCAGCTGGCGAGGGAGCTTGCCCCCTACCTGTCGCCGGTGGCCTGCGGTGACGCCACTGGGCGCTGGGTGTCGCACCTGGAGAGGGGGCCTGTGGCGACGCTGGACCGGCTCGAGCAGGTCAACCGTGCCGTCAACCAGCAGTTCCGGGTACACGACGATCCCGACCCACTGCCCGGGCCGGTGGACCTGGAGCAGGTCGTGGGAACGGGGGCCGGGTCGTCCTGGGAGCTTGCCTGGTTGCTGACCGTCGCCCTGCGCTCCCTGGGGCTCGCGGCCCGTTTCTGCTCCGGGTACCGGGTGATCCTGGTGGAATCAGGGCCGGACCATGCCGAACACTGCGCGTGGAGCGAGGTGTATCTGCCCGGCGCGGGCTGGGTCGGGCTGGATCCGGCAGCCGGCGTGTTCACGGGCGAGTGTCACGTGCCGCTCGCGACGGCCCCGGAACCCTCGCGGGTGGGCCCGCTGCTGGGCTATCGGGAAGCCTGCGAGGAACAGTGCAGCAGCAGCGTTGATGTACAACGACTGGTTCCCGAATCTCCCGATTCGCCTGCCACGGGAGGGGCATGGCGGCGGGTGATGGTCGCGGCGGCCCGCACGGTGGACGACTCCCTCCGGGAGCAGGGGCTGGAGCTTGCCCAGGGGGTTCGTCTTGCCTTCTGCCGCGATAATGCGCGTGATCGTCCCGAATGGTCCACCGCGGCTCCCGGCGCGGACAAGTGGCGCGCCGCCCTGGCCCTGGGCCGGAGCCTGCGGGATGCCCTGCTTCCCGGCGGGGTCCTGCAGTTGGGCCAGGGGGAATGGTACGGCGGTGAAGCGCTTCCACGATGGCAATTGCGCTGTATCGCCCGAAAGGACGGTGTGCCAATGTGGAGCAATGCCGAACGCCAGGATGGCCCTGCCGGGGAAGCGCCGCCGGATACCGACGCGGCCCGGGACGTGGTGGTGGCCGGGTTCGCCCGGAGGTTGTCGGCAACGCTGGGCCTTGGTGAAGAATGCTGGATCGCGGCGCGGGACGATGTCCTGCACCGGGCCTGGGCGGAGGCGCCGCAGGAGCTGCCCCGGCCGTCCGCCGAGGTCCTGCGCGATCCGAAGGCGCGGCGGCGGTTGAGCAGGGAACTGTCGGCAACGGATCGCACCGTCGGCTATGTGCTGCCCCTGGCCTGGGATCACGGCTCCGACTGCTGGCGTACCGCGCCCTGGCCCACGCGCCGAGGGCAACTTACCCTGCTCCCCGGGGATTCCGCCATCGGGTACCGGTTGCCGCTGAACGAACTGCCGGTGGGACAGGCAGGACTGCGTGAGCAGGAACCGCCTGCCCCGTTCTGGCGGGAGCCGCCGGCGTTGCCCATGCCGCAGCCGGCCGTGGCCGCGGGCGGCGCGCCGGCGACGCCGGGTACTGCCCTGTGCCTGGAGCACCGGGACGGCATCCTGTTCGTGTTCCTGCCTCCGTGTCCCAGTGCGGAGCGCTACCAGGCGCTGGTGGCGGCTGCGGAGCGGGCGGCGGCGGATGCGCCCCTGCCGGTACTGCTGGAGGGTTATCCACCGCCGCCGGACCCGCGCCTTCGCACCGTGCAGCTGGAGCCAGAGGTCGGCACGCTGGAAGTGACGCTACCCGCCTCCAGTACCTGGGACGCCGTTGACAGGACTGTACACACGACCTGCAACCGGGCCACCGAACTGGGCCTGACGACGGCCATCAAGGAAGAGGATGGTAGCCTGCGGCCGCTGGATCGGCGTGCCGCCTGGACCCTTTCGGGGCCGACCCCCGGGGCCAGTCCCTGGCTGTGCCGCCCATCCCTGCTGCGGTCCCTGCTGCGCTACTGGCAGCGCCATCCCTCCCTTTCGTTCCTGTTTGCCGGTGGGCGGGTCGGTCCGGACAGCTGGGCTCCGCGCGTCGACGAGGGCCGGGAGGACATGCTCTACGAACTGGATGTTGCCCTGGAGCGCGTTCCGGACGGTGAGGTGGACACGCCCTGGCTGATCGACCGGCTGCTCTCGCACCTGGTTGCCGATCCGGCCGGTCATCCGGCCCGGGCGGAGCTACGGCTTGACCGGCTCTACCCGCCGGGGGATGACGGCGCACGGTGCGGGGAGGTCGTCGTGCAGGCGTTCGCCCCGCCGCTGGATGCCCGGCTTGCGGGGCTGCAGGCCCTTCTGCTGCGCGCGGTGGTCGCCCATGTCGCGCGCCGGCCTGAACACGCATCCTTCATCCGCTGGGGAACCGCGCTGCATGACCGTTTCATGTTGCCGCGGGTATTGCGGGATGACTTCCGGAGCGTGCTCGAGGAGCTTCGCCACGGTGGCCATGGCCTTGCGGAAGCCTGGTTCCAGCCGTACCTCGATGACATGTTTCCGCCGCTTGAGGCGGTACGCCACGGTTCCCTGCGGCTGCTCCTGCGACCGGCGCTGGAGCCCTGGCCGGTGATGGCGGAAGAGATCAGCGGCGGTGGCATGGCGCGCTTCATCGACCCTGCCATGGTCCGGGTGGAGGTGGAGCTTCGTGGTTTCACGCCCGGACGCCATGTGGTCGTCTGCAACGGGCGACGGGTTCCCCTGCAACCGGCGGGCGTGCCCGGGGAAGCGGTTGCGGGAGTCCGGTGCAAGGTGTTGAATCCGCCGGCGACCTTGTACCCCACGGTGCCCCCGGAGGACTCCCTGGTGTTCGAGGTGCTGGATGCCTGGAGCGGGGAACGACTGGGCGGCTGCACCTATTACCCTCCGCGGCCCGCCGGTGTGGCGGCGGCGGAGACCGGTGCCGGGCCCCGGTCTCCGTGGGATGCGGCCTCCGGACCGCCGGCCGAGCGCGCCAGTGCCGCACCTACGATGCCCACGGCTGGTGTGTCCGGGTACGTCGAACCGCTGGCGGATGTGCCGCCCGGCACGGCCCCGATAGCGGTGGTGGATCCGGATTTCCCCTACTTGCTGGACCTGAGCGCCCTGCGCTGAACCGCGCCGGTGAATGCGACACTTGTCGCATTCACCGGTCCATACCAAGTAGTATTGTCTGCCTGAGCCCATCCGGCCGTGACAACCGGGCGGGCGGGAGCACGAACCGTTCCCGACGGGTGGCGGTCGCCCGCCAGTCGATCGGCCCGGGGAATGTCTTGGTATCCGCTGCATCCCGGGACGGTGGGCCTGCCCGTCGGCGTGATGTGCGAACTGCAGGTTGCTGGCGCGATGGCCGCGATCCTCGAATCCCTCCTGATGCGTGACTATCCCCGGCCCCACGGCCGGATGGACGAGATGCTCTCGGACGAGGGTGCCATCCGTGATAGCTGGCGCGACGTCGCGACCGCGCTGGATGAACTGGGCGTCGACGCGCTGCGCCAGCGCCATCAGCAGGCACGGCGCCTGCTGCGCGAGCGCGGTGTCACTTACAATGTGTATGGCGACCCCCAGGGCAGCGAACGCCCCTGGGAGCTGGATCCGGTCCCGCTGGTGCTGTCCAGTGACGAGTGGGCGGAAGTGGAATCCGGACTGCACCGCCGGGCGGAACTGTTCAACCTCATCCTCAAGGATATCTACGGACCCCAGGATCTGATCCGCCGGGGCCTTCTGCCCCAGGAACTGATCCATGCCCATCCGGGCTTCCTGCGGCCGTGCCATCCCTACGACCAGCGACTGGACTACCCGCTGTGCCTCTATGCCGCGGACCTGGCGCGGGGGCCGGACGGTCGTTTCCGCGTGGTGGGCGATCGTACCCAGTCCCCCTCCGGGGCCGGGTACGCCCTGGAGAACCGGGTGGTGATGAGCCGCATACTCCCGAGCCTGTTCCGGGAGTCGCGGGTTCACCGCCTGGCGCTGTTCTTTCATCATCTGCGTCGGGCCCTGGCGGAACTGGCCCCCAACCGGGACGAGGACGAGCCACGGGTGGTGCTGCTCACCCCGGGGCTGATGAACGAGACCTATTTCGAACACTCCCTGCTGGCCGGGTATCTGGGCTACACCCTGGTGGAGGGAAGCGACCTCACCGTGCGCGACGGTCGCGTCTGGCTGCGCTCCATGCGACGGCTGGAGCCCGTCGATGTCATCCTGCGCCGGCTCGATGACGACTACTGCGATGGGGTGGAGTTGCGCCGCGACTCCATGCTGGGGGTCCCGGGCCTCACCGAGGTGGTACGCCGGGGGCGCGTGGCAGTGGCGAACCCCCTGGGCGCCGGGGTGCTGGAGAATCCGGCGCTGAAAGTATTCCTGCCGGCGATCGCGCGGCATTTCCTGGGGCACGATCTGGATCTGCCTTCGGTGCCCACCTGGTGGTGCGGTGATCCGGAGTCCCGGGAGCATGTGCTCGCGAACCTCGATACCCTGGTGGTGAAGTCCATATACCGGGGTGGAGGACAGGCGCCGGTGTTCGTATCGGCCCTGACTTCGGATCAGCGTACGGCACTGGCCCGGAGGATTCGCGCCCGCCCCCATCTGTACGTGGGGCAGGAGCATGGCCGCCTGTCGTCGGTGCCGACGCTCACGGACGCCGGCCTGCAGCCCCGTGCAGCGGTGATACGTGCCTTCATGGTGGCCGGCAAGGGGGGGTACTCGATCATGCCGGGAGGGCTGGCGCGGGTCGCCCCGGCCAGCGACAGCCTCAGTGTCTCCAACCAGGTCGGCGGCCAGTCCAAGGACATCTGGATACGGGCCACCGAGCCAGTGCGCACGGTGAGTCTGTTGCCGTCTACGGACGAAGTGGCCATGGGCGCGGAGAGCAGGGCCATCCTGCCTCCGGCAGCGGCGGCGAACCTTTTCTGGATGAGCCGCTATGCCGAGCGGGCGGAGCAGGCCGCGCGGGCACTGCGTACCGTGTTGCGCCTGTATCGCTCCGTGACGGAGTTCGGCGACGGCATTGACCAGCAGGTGCTCGCCAGGCTTCAGGTCGCCCTCACCCGGGTTACCGCCACCTATCCCGGGGTTGCTTCCCGTGCGGATTCCCCGGTCGATCCGCTGCAGGAGTTGCAGTCGCTGGCGTTCGACTCCCGGCGGACGGGCACCGTCGCATTCAACCTCACCGCCATGCTGAGCGCGTCCAACGGGGTCCGTGACCGTCTCACGTCCGATGCCCTGCGGGTACTGACCAGCCTGCGCCTGCGACTCGGGGGTACCGGTGCCGGCGATGATCCCGTCTTCCGGGAACTGCCGGCGGCACTCGACGAGATGGTCACGCTGCTCGCCGCCCTGCGCGGCCTGGAGCAGGACAGCATGATGCATGGGCAGGCCTGGCGGTTCATGGAAATGGGCCGCCACATTGAACGGGGTCTGCTGACCGCGGAGTGGCTTCGCGCCACGCTGGTCACGCCGCTGGCCGCCCGGGATGAACCGGCATTGCTGGAGGCACTGCTGACAACGCTGGAAAGCCTCGGAGCGTATCGGCGCCGCTATCATGATACGCCTCGGGCGGAGGCGCTGTTGCGGCTGGTACTGCTCAGCGAGAACAACCCGCGGGCCCTCGGGTACCAGCTGGGATCCCTGCGGGAAGCCCTGCAGGAGCTGCCGTCGGAAGGCGGTCCGGAAGAACTCAGCCGCGAGCAGAGGCTGGTGCTGGAGGCGTACACCAGCCTGCGACTGAGCGACCCGGCGGAGCTGGTGCACGTACCTGAGGGTAGAGCGGACCGTGCCGCGCTCGAGCGGCTGCTGGCGCTCACGGTCAGGGACCTGCGGGCGACAGCGGATTGCCTCGCCGCCACCTATTTCAGCGACCAGCAGGGACCGCGGCCGCTGGGCGGTGTGCCCCCGGCGGTGGAGTATCCGCGATCATGAAATACCGGATCACCCATCGTACCGAGTACCGCTACGGCGGTGATGTCTCTCTGGGCTACAACGAGGCGCACCTCACGCCCCGCGGCGATATGCCGCAGCAACGGTTGCTGAGTCACCGGGTGGAGGTGGAACCGACGCCCGCGTATACCTCCCGGCGGCAGGATTACTTCGGCAACGAGATCTTCTACTTCACCCTGCAACGTCCCCATCGCCGGCTGACGGTGACGGCGGTGAGCGAGGTGGAGCGCCTTGATGAGGAACCGGAACTGCGGCTTGAGTCTGCCATGACCTGGGAGCAGGTGGTGGCGGCCACCGCCGCGGACCCCTCCGATGCAGGCATGGAGGCCCGCAAGTTCCTGCTGGATTCACCACTGGTGGAACCGCCGCCGGAGGTGGTGGCCTATGCCACGGAATCGTTCTCCCCGGGGCGTCGCTTCTCCGAGGCGGTTGTGGAGTTCATCCGCCGCATCCACCGGGATTTCACCTTTGACACCGCGGCCACCAGCGTATCCACGCCGGTGGCCGCGGTGTTCGCGAATCGCCGGGGTGTCTGCCAGGATTTCGCCCATCTGGCAATCGCCGGGCTGCGTGGCATGGGCATCGCGGCACGGTATGTGTCCGGTTACCTGGAGACCCTGCCGCCGCCCGGGCAGGAGAAGCTCGTGGGTTCGGATGCCTCCCACGCCTGGCTGGCCGTGTACGAGCCGGGTACGGGTTGGGCGGAGTACGATCCCACGAACGACATCATTCCCTCCCGCCAGCATATTGTCACGGCCCTCGGCCGGGATTACACCGATATCAGCCCTCTCCGGGGTGTCGTGTTCGGTGGTGGCGGCTCCCAGGAGTCCAGCGTCGCGGTGGACGTGGAACGGATGTAGCGAACATGAGGCGTGCAGCGACGCGGGTGAGCACCCATGCTCCGACCGGACGTCTTGCCATCGCAGTCCCCCGGTGATCTCCCGGGGTGCGGATATGAGGGAGATCGATGCCTGACACTGCGGAACTTGCCATGTTGCGCCGGCGGCTGGAGGAGGAGCTGGCGTCCCTGCTGGAGGATGCAGACATCCGTCGCGCGGGGAGCAGCACCGTGGAACTGGACCAGACCCGGACCGGGCGGCTGTCGCGGATGGACGCCCTTCAGGGACAGGCGATGGCCCGGGCGACCGAGGCCCGGGCGACGCAGCGGGCACAACGCCTGCAGGCTGCGCTGCGCCGTCATGACGAAGGTACCTACGGGGAGTGTGTCCGTTGCGGGGAGTTCATCGCCCCGGGCCGCCTGCGGGCGGACCCGGCCGCGGCGGTGTGCATCAGTTGTGCCGAGAGTGCCGAGTCCCGATAGCGGCAAGTGCGGCGCGCCGCAGCGCGCTGAGGGCGCTGCTGGTGTGTACCGGGTAGGGGGCGTCCATGGGCTCCAGGCGGCGCATTTCCGGTGGCATGTGTTCCAGAGCTTCCCACGCGCGCTCACGGGCCAGATCCGGGTTCGGCGTCGGGTGCAGCGGTTCTCCGCCAGTCACCGCCGGGAGCAGCAGTGGCGTTGCCTGCCGTTGCTCCTCCCGGCGAGTGAGTTCGTCATGGGTGTAGTGTCCGGAAGCATCCTGGAACCGCCAGACCTGCTTCGCTCCCGGCAACAGCTGCTTTCCGGGTGAATTCTTGAGCCGCGGTTTCCCGGCGTACTCGGTGAGCTTGTAGGCCAGGTCCAGGGATGGCGCGTCCGCCACCGCGCCCATGTCGGTGCCGACGCCGAATCCATCGATCGGGGCACCGTCGGCGAGCAGGCCGGCGATTTTCCACTCGTCCAGACCGCCGCTGGCGACGATCTTCACCCGTTCCAGTCCGGCGGCGTCCAGGCGCCGCCGGGATTCCTTTGCCAGGGCTCCCAGGTCGCCGGAATCCAGGCGGATTCCCCCGACTTCCAGGCCTTCGTCGCGCACCAGAGCGATGACCTTCTCCACCCCTGCGAGAGTGTCGTAGGTGTCCACCAGCAGGGTCGTGCCCGGGTAGAGTCGGGCGTAGAGGCGGAAGGCCTGGGTTTCGTCGTCGTGGGCCTGGATGAATGAATGCGCCATGGTTCCCTGCACCGGCAGGCCGTGGCGGAGGCCTGCCAGCACATTGCTGGTCGCGGAAATGCCGGCGACCCGATAGGCCCGCGCTCCCCGCAAAGCCGCGTCCATCCCGTGCATCCGGCGCATGCCGAAGTCCATCACCGGTCTGCCCGCCGCCGCCAGGGTGATCCGTGCCGCCTTCGAGGCGAGCAGGGTTTCGGTGTTGACCGCGTTCATGACGATGCTTTCCAGCAACTGGGCCTCGGCAACCGGCGCGCGCACTTCCAGCAGCGGTTCGTGAGGGAACACCGGGGTACCCTCCGGCAGGGCATGGATGTCGCCGGAGAAGCGGAACGCCTCCAGCCAGCGGAGGAACTCGTCACGGAACACCTCGAGGTCAGCCAGGCGGTCCAGTTGCCGGCGCGGAAAGCGGATTGCAGTTGCGAGGCGGGCTGCTTCCTCCTGGCCGCACGCGAGCAGAAAGTTCCGGTGATCCGGCAGCTTGCGGAAAAAGAGGCTGAAAACCGCCGGCTGGTTCATTTCCGCTGCCTGGTACGCCTGACACATGGTGAGCTGGTAGAGGTCGGTGAACAGCCCCAGCTCATCCTCCAGGGGGCCGAGTTCGAGCACGTCGATTCTCCTGCATGCGTGGGCTTGCGTTCCGGCGGTCCGCGACCGATGAACGTGTGATTCTGGCACACGGCAGTAGAGGATTCAGCCACTGCTCCGCGTCGGGTGGTGCGCAATTCCGGGCGCTCGCTAACCATCCGCTCGCGGCAGCGAGGGAATCTCCAGGTGGCAGTGGATGTGATGCCCGGCTGATGGTTCCCGTACGGGGGGGCGTAGTGTCCTGCAGTGCTCCATCGCCAGTCGGCATCGGGTGTGGAAGGCGCAGCCTGGCGGCCGGGCCGCGGGGCCCGGGTTACTGCCGTGGAGGGTCGCTGTACCGGCACCGGCACCGGCGCCGGTCGCAGTTGGCAGCGCGGCCACCAGTGCACGGGTGTAGGGATGATTCGGACCGCCGAATACCCGGGTCACGGGGCCTTCCTCGACGATCTCCCCCAGATACAGCACCGCCACCCGGTCTGCCAGGTAGCGCACCACGGCAAGATCGTGGGAGATGAAGAGGTAGGCGCTGCCGGATTGCGCCTGCAGATCCAGCAGCAGGTTGGTGATCGCCGCCTGCACGGAGACGTCCAGCGCCGATGTGGGCTCGTCAAGGACCACCACCTCCGGGCGCCCGGCGAAGGCGCGGGCTATCGCGATCCGCTGGCGCTGACCGCCAGAGATCTGCCCCGGTCGGCGACGGGCCACCTCCGGGTCCAGCATCACGTCGCGCAGCAACTCCTGTGTCCGGGTCCGGGCCGCCGACCGACCCGTGCCGGCGAGGACGCGGACCGCGCGGGCAAGGAGGGCGTCGATCCGGTGGCTCGGGTTCAGGGTGGCATCCGGTGACTGGAATACCAGCTGCAGCGCCCGCAGCGTGTTCCGGTCGCGGCGGGCGAGTCGGTTGGGAAGGCGGTGCCGGGCCAGGTGAATGCTGCCTGCGGCCGGGGCGGCAAGCCCGGTGATGGCGCGTGCCAGGGTGGTCTTGCCGCTTCCGGATTCGCCCACGAGCGCCAGGGTTTCGGCACCGCGAACGAACAGGGATACGTCGCGGAGTATGCGGGTGCCGCCGTAGTCCACGCACAGATCCTTGACGGTCAGGGCGCAGTGGTCCATCACCGTTGGCAACGGCCCGGGCGGTCGCCTGTTGCCGCCGGGCGCGGCGGTCCGTTGCGGGAAAAGGCAACGACTGTAGCGGCCCGCGTCCAGCCTGGTCAGCGGAACCGGTGCGGCTTCGCAGCGGGCCTCGGCAACCGGGCAGCGGGAGGCGAAATGACAGCCGTGCTGGGCCGCACCTGGAGGCGGTGGACTGCCGGGAATGGTCGCCAGGCGCGCGTTACGCTTGTCCGTCGTCAGGTCGGGGATGCAGTCGGCAAGCGCCGCACTGTAGGGGTGTGCCGGTTGCGCCAGGACCTGTGCGGCAGGGCCGGATTCGACGATTTCGCCGGCGTACATGACCGCAATCCGGTCGCAGAGCTGTCGCACCACGCCAAGGTCGTGGGTGATGAACAGCATGGCGGAGCGAAAGGACCGGCGCAGGCGGGCGAAGAGCTCCAGAATCTCCGCCTGCACGGTCGTGTCCAGGGAGGTGGTCGGTTCATCGAGGATCAGCAGCGCAGGGTCTGCCACCAGCGCCATGGCGATGACCACCCGCTGCTGCATGCCGCCGGACAGCTGATAGGGGTAGCGGTTGAGCAGGCCGGCGGGATCGGGAATCTGTACCTGATCCAGCATGCCGACAGCGGACACCCGGGCCTGCGCCCGTCCCTGTCCCAGGTGCAGGCGATAGCATTCCGCAATCTGCTCGCCCACGGTCAGGGACGGATTCAGGGCTGATTCCGGATGCTGGTAGACGGCGGCGACCCGACGGCCCCGAAGGCGACGCAGTGCCTCCGGGTTGAGGGTGGCGAGATCCTCTCCGGCGATCAGGATGCGACCACCATCGAGCCGTGCGTTCGCGGGAAGGTAGCCAAGGGCACTCAGTGCCAGGGTGGTCTTGCCGCAGCCGGATTCGCCCACCAGGCCGAGCGCTTCGCCGGGGGCCAGGCTCAGGCTGGCGTCCCGCACGGCGGGGATGCCCCGGCCCCGGTGCCGGTAGCTGATGTGCACGCGCTCGTACCGGAGGACCGCGGTCATGCCTCGTCCCGCTCCCGCAGGCCATCGGCGACCAGGGAGAAGGCGATCACCACGAAGGCGATGGCGGCCGCCGGTGCCAGGACCGTCCACGGCGCGTGGATCAGCAGCGAACGGTTCTCGCTGACCATGACCCCCCAGTCCGGGGCCGGTGGCTGTATCCCGAGGCCGAGAAATCCCAGGGTGGCGGAGGTGAATACAGCGTAGCCAAGTCGGATGGTGCCTTCCACCGCCAGCGGTCCGCGTATATTGGGAAGTATCTCCCGAAGCAGGATGTAACCGACCGATTCACCCCGCAGACGGGCGGCCTGCACGTACTCGCGGCGTGCCTCCACCAGCGCGGCGGCGCGGGCAGTCCGGGCGATGAGGGGGGCGAATACCAGCCCGATGACCAGGATCACGTTGAGCGTGGATGGGCCCAGGGCCGTCAGCGCCAGCAAGGCCAGAACCACCACCGGGAATGCCATGATGGCGTCCAGCAGCCGCATGATCAGTTCGTCCATCCAGCCACCGGCATAGGCGGCGGCGATTCCCACGACGCTGCCGAGCAGCAGGCCGAGCAGGGTGGCGGCGGGGGCGATCGCCAGTACATGGCGGCCCCCGTGCAGGACCCGGCTGAGCATGTCGCGACCGTAGTTGTCGGTGCCGAGCAGGTGCTCCATGGACGGGCGCTGCTCCATGGCGTCCAGGGCAATGGCGGCCGGGTCTGCCGGGGCCAGCCACGGAGCCAGGGCCGCGGTGACCAGCCAGACACCGATCATGGTCAGGCCGAGCAGCAGGGTGGCGGGCTGCCCGCGGAGCATTTCAGTCCCGCCCCCAGGCGTGGCGGACCCGCGGGTTGAGGGCGGCGTACAGCAGGTCGGCGAACAGGTTGGCGAGGGTATAGACAAGGGTGATCAGCAGGGCACATCCCGCCAGCAATGGTATGTCCTTGTCCACCGCCGCCGCATGCACCAGGCTGCCGATTCCGGGATACCGGAACAGGGTCTCCACTACCACCAGACCGCCCACCAGCCAGCCCACCTGTGCGCCGATCACCGTCACGGTGGGCAGCAGCGCGTTGCGCAGCACGTGCCGGCGGATCACCGCTCCCCGGGGCAGTCCCTTGAGCACCGCCGTGCGGGTATAGGCGGTTCCCAGCTCCTGGATCATCCCGGCACGGGCCATTCGGAACAGGTAGGCGAACAGGAGCAGCGCCAGCGACAGGGCCGGCATCAGCAGGTAGCGCAGACTCTCCAGCAGGCCCGCGCCCTCCGGTGGCAGCGCCTGTACCGGAAGCCAGCCGAGGAGGACGCCGAAAACCATGATCAACAGGACTCCGGTGACGAACTCGGGCATGGCCCCCAGCGACAGGCCGATCACGGATACCGTGCGGTCGAACATGCTGTCCGGACGGCGACCGGCGATGACAGCAGCGAGAAGAGCCGGCGGGACGAGCAGCAACAGGGCGTAGGCCGCCAGCAGCAGGGAGCGGCCCAGTCGCTCCAGCGCCAGGGGGAGGACGGCGGTGTCCAGGGTGTGGGACTGGCCCCAGTCGCCGCGCAGCACGCCCCCCATCCACGACAGGTAGCGCACCGGAACCGGCTGCTCCATGCCCAGTTCCCGGTTCAGGGATTCCACGGCGGCTTCGCTGGCAAACGGGCCCAGGATGATCCGGCCGACGTTCCCCGGCAATACGGCGGTGATGAGGAAGATCAGCAGGGATGCCACCGCCAGGGTGACCAGCAGCATGGCCAGACGGCGCACGAGGTATCGGTTCAAACGGTTGTTTCCCCCGCTGCGGTCAGCCGTTCAGGCCAGCCAGGCGTCGGTGAGATCCAGATAGTTCGACATGTCCGCCCGGACGCCGCGTACGTTGCGCCGGATGGGGCGCAGGGCATGGGTGAAATAGCTGATCGCCGCTGGCACCTCCTCGTTCAGGATCGCGGAGAGGCGGGCGCACAGGCGGGCACGGGCCTCGGCATCCGGTTCCGCTTCCAGCTTCCGGACCAGGGTGTCGAACGTCTCGTGCCGCCAGTGGGCGGCGTTCCATTCCGCATCGCCGCGGAACGCGACCGAGAGGATCTGCTCGGGAACCGGCCGACCCACCCAGTCCGTCAGTCCGAAACCCACCTCGGTCCAGTGTTCATAGTAGGTGTTGAGCGGTTCCACCTGGAGATTCACGTCAATGCCGATCTCCCGCAGCATCTGCTGCGCAAGTACCCCGTACTGGGGCAGTTCGGCGATGCGGCCGATGTGCAGGTCGACACTGAACCCGTTGCCCAGGTCCGCCTCCGCAAGCAGTTGTCGGGCGAGCTCCAGGTCCTGTTCCCGCTGCGCCAGGTCGAGGGCGTCGGCCTCCGGATAGACCGAGGCGACGGGGTGGTCGTTCCCGCGTTCAGCGTTACCCCCGAGCAGGGCCTGGACCATGCTCTGGCGGTTCAGCGCCAGAGCCACGGCCCGGCGGACCCGTCGATCCTCGAATGGCGGGCGGTCGGAGCGCATGGCCAGCTGGCGGTGCTGGGGGCTTGGCGCGGCGAGAATGCGAACGTCCTCATCATCCAGCAGTGGCCGGGACTCGGTATGGCCGACGAACAGCATGAGATCCGCCTCGCCGCCGCGCATGGCCAGTACCTGGGGCTGATCGCCGTCGTAGAGCCCGAACTCCAGCCGCTCCAGATGGGGTTTCGGCGCATCCCAGTACTCGGGATTGCGTTCGAACACGGCGCTTTCCCGGGGACGGAAGCGGGTCAGGCGAAACGGGCCGGTGCCAACAGGATTGTCGGCGAATCCTCCGTCGTAGTCGGCAGGCAGGATTACCGCATTGTAGATGTGGGTGTAATAGGGGAAGGCGCCCACCGGACGGTCGAGCCGGAAGCGGACCCGGTAGCGGTCCTCGGCATGCACCCCGTCCGCGGACAGGAAATCGAGCTGGGAGCGGGCCACGCTCTCGAGGTCGGGATCCACCAGGCGGCGGAACGTGGCGACCACGTCCTCGGCGGTCATTTCCCTGCCGTCATGAAAGCGTACGCCTTCGCGCAGCCGGAACAGCCATGTGCGGCCGCCCTCCTCGCTACTCCAGTCAGTGGCAAGCATCGGACGCAGTTGCAGGCTTTCGTCCGCCTGTACCAGGTATTCGCCAACCTGCTGCACGATCGCGATACCGGCGCCACTGCTGACGCGCAGCGGGTCGATGGTACTCGCCTGCGGCAGGGCTACGCGCAGTGTGCCGCCCGGCGACGGTGATTCGTCGCCGGCCAGACCCGGCAATGGCCAGCCGGCAGCACCCATGCCGACGGCGGCACCGCCGATCCCGAGTGCCTGCAGCAGACGCCGGCGACGCCGATCCACGCAGGAGTGATGGAAGCGTCTCGTAACGCGCGCCATGTCAATGCTCCTCGTCGGGCTGGCGTGGCGGCCCGGGCAGGTGCCCGGGTCCATCAATGCACACTAGCGTAGTCCGGGGCCCGGGTGAACGCCAATGGCGCAGGGTTGCCGGCCGAACCGTCCATGCCCCGTTGTTTATAGCTTATTCGAATAACACATTTCACATTCATGTCCCTGGTTGATAACGTCCTGTCATGCCTGGCCCGCCGGGAGGTGTCTTCCGGCAGTGGCCGAACGACATGATCGAGAGGTTTGCCACATGAGTGCGTTGGGAACGGAGACGGTGCTGAGCGTCCACCACTGGAACGACACCCTGTTCAGTTTCCGCACGACCCGGGACCCCGGACTGCGGTTCGAGAACGGGCAGTTCGTGATGATCGGTCTGGAGAACAGCGACAGCAAGCGCCTGATGCGGGCCTACAGCATCGCCAGTCCCAATTACGAGGATTACCTGGAGTTCTTCAGTATCAAGGTGCCGGATGGACCGCTGACGTCGCGTCTGCAGCATCTGCAGGAGGGGGATACGGTCATCGCCAGCCGCAAGCCCACGGGCACACTGCTGCTGAGTGATCTCCTGCCCGGCCGGAATCTCTACCTGTTCGCCACCGGTACCGGTCTGGCGCCGTTTCTCAGCGTAATCCAGGATCCCGATGCCTACGAGCGGTTCGAGCGTGTGGTCCTGGTGCATGGTGTCCGTCATGCCAGCGAACTGGCGTACTCCGGCTTCATCCAGCAGGAACTGCCCCGCAACGAGTACTTCGGCGACGAGATCCGACAGAAGCTGATCTACTACCCGACCGTCACCCGGGAGCCGTTCCGCAATCAGGGGCGCATCACCCACCTGGTGGAAAGCGGGCGGTTGTTCCGCGATATCGGCCTGCCGGCGCTGGACCCGGCCGGCGATCGTGCCATGATCTGCGGGAGCCCCGCCATGCTGAAGGATGTGCGCGCGATGCTGGACGACCGTGGTTTCCGTGCCTCGCCCAGGATCGGCGAAGCCGGTGACTATGTCTTCGAGCGGGCATTCGTCGACAAGGGCTGAGCCGCCTGCGCAATGGCTGCCTGTTTTCCGGCAGTGGTCCGGTGGCCATGCTACGCTTGCGCGGCACACCGCGCTGGCGGCAAGGGGGGCAATGCTTCCTGGGGAACGTCGGTGGCGGACGTCCGCACGTGGAGCCCGTCGATGCCTCGCTATTCCGCCCAGCAGAACTTCCGCCATGACCAGGTGCCCCGCCTCGGGGTTCTGGTAACCAACCTGGGAACGCCGGATGCCGCGACCGCTCCTGCCCTCCGGCGCTACCTGGGGGAGTTCCTGGCTGACCCGCGGGTGGTCGAGGTGCCCAGGCTCCTGTGGCGGCTGATCCTGCACGGGGTCATCCTGCGCATTCGCCCGGCCCGCTCCGCCCGCGCCTATGCCAGAGTCTGGACCGATGAGGGGTCGCCGTTGCTGGTGATCTCCCGGAAGCAGGAAGCCGGGATCCGCGAGCGCCTCGAACAGCGCCTTCCCGGCGCTGTTGCCCGCGAGGTTCCAAAGTAAACAGCCATCAAACGTCCCAGATGGCTTTCGGCCGCAGTCTTGAAGTCGGCCCGACTTGGGAA
>SLLM01000273.1 GCA_007134055.1 Ectothiorhodospiraceae bacterium
ACCATGCCCGCAGGCGCTCCAGCATCCCCCCCACTTCTGCTACCCCAGGTCGAGTCGTGTACCGGAAGCCTACCAGAACACAACGCAGGCCCGCGATCCGCGACCGGCGCGATCGCGCACGACCACCGGACCGCAGTATCCTCGCTCCGGGAACCGCACCCAACAGAGTCAGAGGAGAACACCATCGATACCAAGACTGGCAGGAATTCCGCCCGACCCCGCTGCGCGCTGGCGTTGTTGCTCCTCCTGGTGCCGACGCTGGGCGTGGCGACCCCGGAGAACGGCGACCCATCCGGGACAAGCCTGCTTCAGGGTAGCGTATTCGGCACCTTCTACGAGGTGTCGCTGGCAGGGGAATGGTCCGGGCAGCAGCAGGAGCAGGTTCACGAGGGCATCCGGGAAGTCCTGGCCGAAATCGACCGCAGCATGTCCACCTACCGGGACGACTCGGAAGTCAACGCATTCAACGCCACGGACATCGGCACCTGGATGGAGCTATCCGCACCGCTGGACAAGGTACTGCGGATCGCCCGGCAGGTAAGCCTTCACACCGACGGCGCGTTCGACGTCACGGCCGGGAGGCTGGTCAACCTGTGGGGTTTCGGCCCGGACAGCCCCCCGGATCACAAGCCGACCGTCCAGGCGCTGGAAGCGGCCAGGGCGGAGGCGGGACACGGGAACCTGGAGCTCGAACCGACCCGCCCCAGGGCGCGCCGGCAGTCCTCGCTGCAACTTGATCTCTCCGGTATTGCCAAGGGGTACGCGGTCGGCGCCGTTGGTCAGTATCTCGAGAGTCGGGGCATACACGACTATCTGGTGAACATCGGCGGCGACCTGCAGGCCCGCGGGTACCGCGACGGGACGCAAGCCTGGCGGATCGCGGTCGAAATGCCACCGGATCCCGCCACCGGGCCCCGGGCGCCGGTGGTGATTCCATTGCTGGACAAGGCTGTCGCCACCTCCGGGGACTACCGAAACCTGCGCGAATACGAGGGGGCGCGGTATTCCCACATCATCGACCCTCGCAACGGCAGACCCATCGATCACGGGCTCGCGTCGGTAACCGTCATGCATGACTCGGCCACCTGGGCGGATGCCTACGCCACGGGACTGATGGTTCTCGGAACCGGGGAGGCGGAGGCGGTCGCCGGGAAACGGGCGCTCAAGGTGATACTCGTCAGCCGGGCGGCTGACGGCCCGCGGATCTACAAGAGTCCGGCGATGCGTGCGTACCTGGAAGCGCGGCGCTGAGGGACGCCACCATGGAGCGGTAGCGTCCCGCGCAGATGCCGCCCGGGCAGCAGGAGCGCTAGTCCGGCAGGTAGATCACCCGCACGGCACCCCAGTGACGCCCATTGATGGTGATGGGCGAGGAGGCGTCCATTGTCAGTACGTGTCGATCCCCCAGCTTCCTGCGATAGGCCTGCAGCAGGAACGGCTCCTGGTTGCCGGCCGCCTTCATCCCGACGGCATTGTTGAACATGGTCCGGTTGCGGGCGTGAACGGCGTTCCAGCCCGGATCCTCCGGTCGCTGGGGCTGGGAGGCATGGGCGTTGAGGGTTGCGATGTAGCCCTGGTCGTCGGAGCTCGAGCAGGACAGGATCTTCTCCGAGGACTGATACACGGGTTCCTGGATGGCCGGCAGCACCTCGTCGCTGAAATCGGTGTACGCGGCGAGATACTGCTGCGGATCGGTGCCGGGGATCGGGCGGTATTCGCGATCGAAGAGCTCCTTCTCGGTAATACGGCCGTTCCGGAGCCCGGCCAGGAACGCCTCCTCGACCGCCCGCGCCGTATCGCGGGCGCGCCGGATCATGGGCTCATCGGGTGTCTCCAGCTCACCATCGTTGGCGACATTGAGGACCTGCTCGGCCTGTTCCAGCAGTCGCCTTGCACCCTGCTCCATGGCCTGCAGCCGCCCGGAGGATTCCCCTGCCTCCGTTTCCAGCGCGGTGAGCCCGTCCCGCAGCCGGTCACAGTCATCGCTGCTGCCATGGATCGCCTCGATGATTGCGGCGCTCTCCCGCTCGACGCCCTGCATGGATTCGCCGACGACGTCAATCATCCGCCCCAGCGGCTGTATTGCCTCGAGCACCATCCCGGCCCTGGCGCTGCCGTCACGGCCAACTTCCTGCATACGCCGCGCCCCTTGCAGGAGATCCTGCAGGGTGGCATCGATTCGCGCGGTAGCTTCCCCGGTATCAGTGGCGAGCCTGCGCACCTCGTCGGCCACCACGCTGAAACCCTGTCCCGCGTTCCCGGCACGGGCGGCTTCGATGGAGGCGTTCAACGACAGCAGGTTGGTCTGCTTGGCGATGCCACCGATGTTCCGGGCTATCTTGATGACGCGGCCCAGCACGTCGTTCATGGCATCGAGTTCCGACTCCATGCCGGTCATGGAATCGCTCAGCTGCCGGATGTCCTCCAGCGTTCCCTGCAAGGGTTCCCGCGCGGCCTCCACATCCTGCAGAACCTGCCCGGTCAGGGTCCTGGTCGTGTCAGCCGCCTCGCTTACCCGGCCGTTCTGCTCCCGCAGTCGACCGGCAATCGCGGTCAGCTCACCGAACATCTCCCCCTGCTGCCGGACCCGCACAGCGATGGCATCCACGTTGCCGGCGATGTCGGCAACATCCAGCGCCAGCGAACGCCCATACACCCCGGCGTCCCGCAGGCAGGCGGGTATCTCCCGGCGATCCGTGCCGAGGGACTCCAGAGCCGCACTTGCCTGCAGCAGGCGCGATGAACGCTCTCCGGCGCCCGTCAGTGTCCTGTCCGCCTCATCCACATCGCTGCTCATCCCGTTGAGACCGTCAACCGTGCTGCGGCAATGCGCGTCCGTACTGGCCACCGCGCCGGCAATTTCGCCGGAATGCCGCTCCACTTCACCCATGGCGGCAGACACAAGCTGCATCAGGTCGGTAATCTTCCGGGAACCGTCCTCTACCCGGTCAGCCTGTCCGGTGCCCCGGTCGCCCCGGGCGATCAGTGCTTCGATGCGCCCGGTCAGGTCTTCCAGCAGCGTGTCGAGCTCGGTGGTGTAGTCCGCCGTCTGCCGTGCCAGCTCCTTCACGTGCTCGGCGACCACCGCGAACCCACGCCCGACTTCCCCGGCCCGGGTGGCCTCGATGGTGGCATTGAGCGCCAGCAGGTTCGTTTGCCGCGCGATATCGAAAATGCTGGTGGACACGTCCGCCACACCGTCCAGGGCACCCCGAAGCCGGCTCATCTGCCCCTGCACGGTACCCACCGACTCCGTGAGGTCCCGGATGGTTTGCAGGGAACCATCGACCTCCTGCCGCCAGCGGTCCACCTGAGTGGTGGCACGTCCGGCCGCTTCACGCACGCGTCCGGCAGCGGCGTCGGTGAGCCGATTGGCGTCGTCCAGGCGACTGGCATGTTCCAGCAGCCCGTGGAATCGGGTGGACTCCTCGTTCACCCGCCGGGTGATCCGCTCCAGGTCCGATGACAACGAACGGGTCACCTCGGCCACATCCGCCCCGAGCCGTGCAACGGCATCGCGCCGTCGTCCCAGGTCCTCGCTTGCGGTCTTCGCACCGCTGTCGCTTGCTTGTCGCCGTGCCGTCCGCCCGAACAGGCGCAACAGGGTCTGCATGTAATCATTCTCCCGGTAAACGGTCTGCTGCCGCGATCCGGAGGCTGCCACCCCGGGCGGATGGCGGTTATCCTGCCGTGTATACAGTAGACTAGGGGATTCCTGCCGCGACACCCGTGAAACAGCTCACATTCATCGGATGCATGCCCGACCCATCAGCCGACCGGAAGCCGCCCCGCCAGGCGGGTGGTCAGGATCAGCAGAATGAGCGCCCCCGCGCCGACCGCGATCGCGTAGATCGTGAAGGCCGTGTGCAGGCCGGTGAAGTCGGCACCCAGGCCGACGAGCACGACCGGCAGGGACAGCGCGACATAGGCGATCACGTACAACGCCGAGAACACCTCTCCGCGCCGCTTCTCCGGCGCCGCCAGGCTCACCAGGCCGACGCTGCCGCAGAACGCGCAGCCACCCCCGACGGCCAGCACCACGGTACCGAATGCGAACAGCGGCGCGCTGGCAAGGCCGAGGGCAACAAGCACCAGCAGCAACCCGGCAATGATCAGGATCGGCCCCAGCCCCAGGGAGGTGAGCGCCGGGCGGGAGCGGAAATACAGCTGGGAAAGGCCGCCGACACCCTGGAACAGGGCGGCGAACAGGCTGGCCGGTCCCCTGCCCTCCACGTTCAGGAATTCCAGCGCCAGGGACGGCCCCAGGGAGCCGTACAGGGCCCCCAGGGTCCAGCTGAGGGAGAGCCCCAGAGCGCCGACGAAGAAGGACACCCGAATCGCGGGAGGAACCCGGGGAGGCCTCGGCAGGATCCGTCGTAGCCCCAGCGGCCCACCAGCGCGCGGCGCCGTCTCCCGCGCAAGTGCCAGCGCGATGATGCACATCGTCGCGAACCCGAGAGTGAACAGGTGCGGCAGGCTCGTGGGCCACAGGTGGTAGTGAAACGCCACCGCGCCGAGAGCCGGCCCGGCACTTGCGCCGGCGGCGAAGCACAAGGTCGCCAGGACACCGGCATGCCGTCTCTGCTCCGGGGGTACACTCTCCACCAGCATGGCAGTTGCCGCTGCAGTGAGGGTCCCTGTCCCGAGGCCACTGACGAGCCGGGCGGTCAGCAGCCACCCCCAGGAAGGGGCGTTCCAGAACGCGACGGCACCACTGGCCACCAGCAGTATGCCCACGAGAATCAGTGGCCGCCGCCCCAGCCGGTCGGATAGTGGCGACACGGTCAACATCGCCAGCAGGACACCGACAGCGTAGATGGCAAAGACACCGGTCAGGGCGGTGTCGGAGAAGCCCCAGAGTTCCTGGTAGTGCCCGTACAGGGGGGTGGCCGCATTGGCCGTGAATATCGCGGCGAAAATCGAGAAACCGGCACCCAGCCGGGCCGCCGCGTTGCCGGGCATCGCCTGTGTGGCGGCGACCCTGCTCATGCCCGCGTCTCCGTGGCCACCCGGGGTCGCAACGGCCGGCGGGTGGCAATGGCCGATGGCGTGTAGACCCCGCTACACTCAGCCGCAGGGGCGGGAGGACCCTTCCTCCGCGGCGATCCGGTCGACACTGCGGATGTGCTCAGCCAGCGCCCCGGCGTCCAGCCGCCCGCCGAGCTCGCGCATGTACCGGGTCTCCAGGGCCGCCGCGGCAATCCGCTCCAGGCAGGAATCATCGGCTTCCGCCAGCCCCACGGCAGCCAGGCACGCTGGTAACCCCACATCCGCATAGAAACGCAGCAACTCCAGTACCTGCTCCCGGGGTCGACGTTCCTGCACCAGCTGCACCAGTACACCGAACGCAACCAGTTCCCCGTGCAGGCAATCGTGCGTTTCCGGAAAGAGCGCGAACCCACGGGTCAGGGAATGGGCCAGAAACAGTCCGCTGTTCTCGAAACCAAGTCCCGACAATAACAGACTTGCCTCGACCACATCCTCCACGGCACCGTTGACCTCGCCGCGCCGGACGGCGCGACAGGCGGCAACCCCCTGGCGCCGCAGGACCGCATAGCTCTCCGCAGCCAGACAGCGGCCCGCCAGCGGCGGCCGGCCACCAAAGAAGTTCGTGAGCCCGGCACGGCTGCTGGCGTCGGCCTCGAACTTCTTGGCGATGGCATCGCCGATGCCGGCGACAAAGAAGCGTACCGGCGCGCTGGCGATGATGGCCGTGTCCACCAGCACCACATCGGGATTCCAGCGAGTGTACTCCAGCCCGACCAGATGATGGTGCTCGTCGAACAGCACAATGGCACGGCTGGTTGGCGCATCGTTGGAAGCCAGCGTCGGCACCAGAAGCAGACGATGGTTGCCGCCGCGGGAGACGAACTTGGCGGAATCCAGGGCCTTGCCGCCGCCCACGCCGATCACCACCTGGTGCCCCTCGTCGGCGATGGATTCTCCAAGGCATGTCAGCGCCTCGCGGGAAACCTCGCCGTCGTGGGGGCACAGACGTGCGTGAACGCCCGCATCGGCAAGCAGTGCCTGGATCCGCTCGCCAAACAGCTCCAGGACGCGGGAGTCCAGCACCACGACCGCGCGGCTGCCCAGCTCCCGCGCCACCGTACCAAGATCCTGCAACGCATCCCGGCCCTGGATATAGCGTCGCGGCCCTCCGTATATCCGGTAACCGTGCCCACTGTGAAGCATTCCGGCAGACGGGTTCATTCGGCTTCCCTCTGCGAGCCACGTACGCCCCCGAATGTCTGCCAGCTCCCGGAAACCAGCCAGCCCGCGTCCACCGGCAGATTGATGCCGGTGATCATGGCCGCCCGCATGGAAGATAGAAACAGCACCGCATCGGCAATGTGTTCCGGCCTGATCAGTTCCCCCAGGGCACTCTGACGCCGCAGTGTGTCCGGATCCCGGTATCCAAGCCGGATTTGTTCCTCCAGCGCCGGAGTCACCGTGTATCCCGGGGAGATGGCATTGACCCGTACGCCCGCACGGCCCCATTCACCGGCCAGGCCCTCTACCAGGCTGATGATTCCCGCTTTGGCCGGCGAATACGCATACAACGGCATGGAGCGCATCCCCGCAACGCTGGCCACGGCAACGATGGCACCCCGGTGCCGCCTTGCCATTGCGGCACCGAAAACGGCACAGGCCAGGTAGGTGCCGCGCAGGTTGACGTCCAGTACCCGGTCGAACGTGTCCTGGGGCAGCTGGTCCGGCGGCAGCGGATCCTGAACGATTCCCGCGCAGGCGATCAGCACGGTCGGCTGGCCGACTTCGCGCTCGATGGCGGCGGCCACCGATTCCAGCTGCGCACGCGAGGAAACGTCGGCCTGCCCGCTCCAGCCACCCACCTCGGCGGCGGTGCGTCTGGCTCCCTCGGTATCCTGATCCACCACCGCCACGCGCGCTCCCTCCGCGGCGAAGCGGCGACAGCAGGCGGCTCCGATCCCACTGGCCCCGCCGGTTACCACCACCGTATGGTGCTGAAACTCCTTCATGCCATTCCCTCTCTCATCACCAGCGGCGATCAGCGGCTGATCAACGATGGCAGATACAATGCGATCGCCGGAAAACTGATCAGCAGCGCCAGGGTGACCAGCTCCGCGACCAGGAACCACCCGGTATTGCGAATAATTCCCTCGATACCAACCCGATTCCCCATCATGGATTTAACCACGTATAAATTCAGGCCTACCGGAGGCGTAACCAGGGATATTTCCAGATACTTGACAATGAGAATTCCCATCCAGATGAGATTGATGTCATACATCTGGAAAATCGGCAACAATAACGGAAGTGTGAGGAGCATGATTCCAATGGGCTCCAGAAACATTCCGAGTATCAAGAAAATCAGGGATACGCCGATGACGAATACCAGCGGCTCCGAACTGAAGTCGATGGCAACCTGCGCCAGATGAGCCGGGACGCCGGACAGGGCCAGGAACCGGGTGAACAGGGTGGCGCCAACTGCAATCAGGAAGATCGATGCCGTCGTCTCGAGCGTATCCTGCAGAGCACTCGCCAGGCGGCGCCAGGTGAGGGCCCCACGGGCGACGGCAATGATCAGTGTCAGGGCGGCGCCCACGGCGCCCGCCTGGGTAGCCGTGAAGAAGCCGCCGAATATTCCGCCGAGTATGCAGACGATCAGCACCAGCATCGGCCAGGTTTCCAGCAATACCGGAAAGAGTGTCGGACGCTTGTCGACACCAACGTCCTGCGGGGCCAGTGCCGGATTGAGGCGTACCCGCAGCATGATAACCAGGGCGAACATCAGCGCAGTCAGCAGGCCGGGCAGCAGGCCCGCGATGAACAGCTGACTGATGGAAACCTGCGCGAAGATGCCGTAGATGATCATCACGATGCTTGGTGGAATCATCGAGCCGATGGTACCGCCAACGGCGACAATGCTGCCGGCGAACCCGGGGTTGTACCCGGCCCGCATCATCTCCGGCACGGTGATCCTGCCCATGGCTGCGGCACATGCCACGCTGGAACCGCTTACCGCTGAAAACAGCCCGGCGCCGCCGATCGTGGCGACCCCGAGGCCGCCGGGCAGCCATCCCAGGGCATGACGGGCCAGCCGGAACAACCCGGTGGTCAAGCCGCAGGCATGGCACAGGAAGCCCATGAGTAGAAACATGGGAATCGAGCTCAGTGACCAGCTGGCAGCGAAGTTGTACGGCGTGGAGGCAATGATCCCCATCGCCGAGCGTTCGCTGATCATGACCCAGATGCCGATGAACGATACCCCACCCAGCGCCAGGCCGAGCGGCATGCGCAGCAACACGAGGAACAGCAGAACCCCCAGACCGGCGTAGCCTATGGCGAGATTGCTCATCGCCGCGCCTCCTCGGCTGCCACGGCCTCATTGCCGGACTCGATTCCGCTGCGAAACGGCGGAGGTTGCCTCCCGCACAGCAGGAACACTCCCTTGATGGCGAGCACCAGCGCAAACAGGCCCAGGCCTATGGGCAATGTGAACCGCGCCGGCCAGACCAGCATCGGGTAGGTGCCCATGACGTACTCCCCGAACTCGTAGCGCCGCAACGCCTCCTGCAGGGTGACCCAGGCCACCAGTCCGAAGAAGGCGGCGCCGGCAAGCGCCATGGTGGCGTCGATCAGCCGCTGCAGCATTGGCGGGAAGAACTGCACCAGCAGATCCACCTTGATGTGTCCCCCCTTTCGCTCGACCATCGCGAGCGGAATGAATGCCACCACCAGCATGTAGTAATAGGAGACGACCTCCAGCGTAAGGGGTAACGGCGTTCCGAACACGATTTGCAGCAGGACGTCGATCGCCACGTTCAGCATCATGAGAAAAAGAACGATGCACGCAAAGAACGCAAGAACGACGTTGATCTTGTCCACAAAAAAGAACAGGATTTTCATGATGCCTCTATCACTTGTACATCGACCGGATCGCATTTATTTTCTCCGTGACGAATTGCGCAAACGGAGGAACAATCGTGATCATCGACGAGCGGACCTACACTATCAGCACGGCGGAAATGAAGAACTTTCTCACCCTGTACGAGAATGAGGGTCTTGAAATCCAGAAGCGCCTTCTGGGCAACCTGATCGGCTATTTCACGACCGAGACTGGTGTACTCAACCAAGTGGTCCACTGGTGGGCGTTCGCTGACCTGGGGGAGCGACAGGCCCGCCGCGCCGACCTCTGGGCCGATGAAGCCTGGCAGCGCTATGCTGCCAAGGTATTGCCACTGATCGTGCGCATGGAGAACCGGCTGCTCACCCCTACGACATTCTCGCCGCTGCGCTGATGCCGTGGCGGCGATTCCCCCGGGCTCGACGACGGGAGATATTGCCTGTGCACCCATGACGAACCTTACCCCCGGTGGTTGCGCCGCTCCCCAGCCTGCCGCCTGCCAGCGCCGATCGCCTGTGCGGGCGGCACGGTTGCAGCGAACCGGACTTCCTGCGGATCCGGCAAGGCGGCATCCGGTACCCGCAGCAGACCAATCGGCAGCAATCGCGGCGTGCACAGGACCATGGCTCATCCCCCCGGCTCCAGCGCGGCCGGCTCCCGCCCCGCCAGGTGATGCGCGGCAAGATAGGCAAACGTCATGGCGGACCCGAGCGTGACGCCGCCACTTGGATAGACGCCGGCCCCCAGGCTTGCCATGTCATTGCCCACGGCGTAGAGACCGGGAATCGGGGCGTTCTCCCCGTCCAGCACCCGCGCGTGGCGATCCGTGTGCAGGCCGATGAACGTGCTCAGACTGCCCGGGTAGACCTTGACGGCGTAATACGGTGGCTGTTCCAGTGGCGCCACACAGGGATTGGGTCGGCACTCGGGGTCCCCCAGAGCCCGGTTGTACGGCGTGCTACCCCGGTGGTATGCCGGGTCCTCACCCCGACGGGCGCCGGCATTGTACGCGTCCGCCGTCTGCCGCAGTCCGTCCCGGTCGATACCACTCGCGGTGGCGAGCTCCTCCAGGGTCCATCCGCGTTTCAGGTAGCCCGAGGCCAGGTGGTGGCGAATGGGCACTGGTCGCGGCTTGACGTATCCCAGACCGTAGCGTCTCAGACAACGGTGGTCACAGATGAGGTACGCCGCCACTTCCCCGGCACTGTCGGCGCTCCGGTACAGGGCCTGCACGAAGTCGTGATAGGGTTCGGCCTCGTTGACGAAGCGACGGCCCGCCGCAGTTACCGCAATCACGCCGGGCTTGGCTCGATCGGTGAAGTGAGGGAAACGACCGGTGGTCCCGTCGCCACGCGGAATGAGGGATACGGGAATCAGGCCGCCGGCGGCGGCGAGGCCCTCCCGGATCGAACCACCCAGCTCCCTTGCCAGCCGCAGGCCATCGCCGGTGCTGCCTTCCGTAACGATGGAAAGGTGACCGTGCGCGTTTCCGGAGGGCGGAAAATAACGATCCCGCAGCTCCGAATCCTGCCCGAAACCACCGGTGGCCAGGATCACTCCCCGGCGCGCAATGACCTCCCGTTCGCCGGACGGCGAACGCAGACGCACTCCGGTGACGGCGCCGTCGTGTCGCCGCAACTCCACCGCTCTGGTGGATAACTGCAGAGAAATTCCGAGTGTCTGCAGCGACCTGCCCAGGCGTGCGGCAAGGGCATTGCCGTTGACCAGCCAGGCATCACGGCCATACCGCAGCCGGTGCAGCCAATAGCGGCAGAACCGGCGCGTCGCGTACAGAAACGCCGCCGGTGAGCGACCGGCAGCGGCCAGTAGCTGCATGTCCTGGCCCGAGGCCACCGCCATGCCGGCAATGGTCATCTCCCGCATCGGCGCGCGCAGCGTGCCCAGCAGGTTCCCCAGCTCGTCGCCGTGCAGCGGTACCGCGCCGACCAGCCGGCCTACGGACGCACCCGGCGAATCATGGTGAAAATCCGGCACCCCGAGCCCGGGCTGAAAACGCATGCATTCATGGCGCTCGAGGAAATCCACCATTGCCGGTCCGTGGCGCAGATAGGCATCGGCCTTGTCCGGGTCGAAACCCGGGCCGATCTCCGCCTCCAGGTAGCTGCGGGCGGCCTCCAGGCTGTCCGCCTTGCCCGCCCGCCGGACGTGGGTGTTGCACGGTATCCACAACCAGCCGCCGGACCAGGCCGTGGTACCTCCGAACACCGGGGCCTTCTCCACCACCATTACCTCAAGACCCAACAATCCGGCCGTTACGGCGGCGGCCATTCCTCCCGCACCGGAGCCAACCACCAGTACGTCACATGTTGCATCCGGATCAGGCCCGCTCATGGCTACTTTCCCGTAAAGACCGGTTTACGCCGGTCGGAGAAGGCGTCGACCGCAATGCGGTGATCTTCGGTAAGATTTGCCAGACATTCGTACGCGGTTCCGGCATCCATGTGTCCATGGGCAAGCTGCCGCAGGGCGATGGTGTAGCCGGCCTTGGTCCACCGCAGTGCCTTGGTGGGCCCGCTGCGCAGGCGGTTCACCAGCGCCTCCACCCGGACGTCGAGTTCTTCCGTCGCCACCACGTGACCGATGGCTCCCAGCTCCCGGGCCTCCGCAGCGGTGATCAGGTCGCCGGTAAGAAGCAGCTCCCGGGCGCGGCCAAAGCCAATGGCCGCCGGCCAGAGCACTCCACCACCGTCGGCGGCATTGAGCCCGACACGCACGTGGGGGTCGCCGATGCGGGAGTTGGCGTCGGCGACCGTGATATCGCACAGCAAAGCCAGGGTGGCCCCCAGACCGACCGCATCCCCATTGATCCGGCCAACGATGGGAATCTCGCAATCGAGCATGGCATAGACGATGCGCTTGGCTTCCCAGGTCACCACCTCGAACTGTTCCGGCTCGGCGATCGCCTCCCGCATCCATTGCAGATCACCGCCGGCACAGAACGCCTTGCCGGCTCCGGTGAGCACGATGGCGGCGAGATCCCGTCTCTCCGCCAGATCGATAAATATCCGCGACAGTCGGGTATGCAGGTCACCGTTCACGGCGTTCAGGGCATCCGGGCGATTCAGGGTCACCCGCGCGACACGGTCGTTGATTTCCAGTTTCAGTACGTCTTCACTCATGTCCATCGTCCCTCTGCAGGATTGTTCCGTTGCCGTCCGGTGCGGCCGGCGCTGTATCTGTGGTGCCCTCGTCGGCCCGTCAGCCGCAGCCGGACGAACCGAGCAGTGTGGCCACCGGGCTGATGCGCCCCAGTTGCTCGCCGCGGTCACCGAAAAGCGCCGCACCGGTCTGCGCGCGTTTGTAGTAGTGCGCCAGCGGATACTCCTCGGTCATGCCGATACCGCCGGAGAGCTGGATCAGCCGGCCCAGGCCGCGCAGCAGGCGGCGGGACAGAAACGCCTTGGCGGCAGGCAGGCTGTCGCAGGCGCTGCCTTGCGCCGCGTTCATCTCCCGGGCGAGCCGACGGGTCAGGGCAACCGCCTGCTGCAGGTCGCAGAAGACCTCCGCCATGCCGTGCTGCACGACCTGGAAGTCGGAAAGCGGACGCCCGAACTGTCTGCGCTGCTTCAGGTAATCGAGGGTCTGCCGGAACGCGCCATCGAGTGCGCCAGTGCAATCGGCAACCAGGCCAGCGGCCATGAGATCCCGCACGTGGTGACCGGATGCGTCCAGCCAGCGCGGTTCGCAATGATTGAAACGGACCGTCAGGCAGCCGCGGCCATCCAGGAAGCGCCCTTGCTGCAATGACAGACCGGGCCCTTCCACCGCCGTCCAGGCGAGTCTGCAGCCGCGACCGGGTGCATGGACCAGGACCAGCAGATGGCTCGCCCCGGCGCCGTATACCGGACCGCTCTCACCGCCCAGCGCATTCCCGCCGGTCGGACCGGCACGGGGACGGAGCTCCACGACCCCGACGCGCATGTCCCCGGCCATGATGGCCGCCGCCGTCGCCTCCTCCTGCCCTTGCGGCAGGCACCGCAGCAGCAGGTCGCTCAGCATCAGGTGCACGTCCAGTGGCTCGGGGCGGCCGTCGGCTCCGGCCTCCCGGAGCACCGCAAGGCGCGTATCCCAGTCCGCTTCCAGGCCGCCCAGCCGTTCGGGTACCGCCAGGGCCAGCCAACCCAGCTCCGCCATCTCCCGCCAGGCATCCGGGGGCTGCCTCTGGCCCTCGCCGAACCGGGCCCACCGCGTGTCCGGCGGGCGATTCTCCCGGAAGTACCGCCGGACGCTGTCCAGCAGCATGACTCGCTCCTGCTCCTCCACGGTCCCCCCTACATGCCGAGAATGGTTCGGGCGATGATGGTGCGCTGGATCTCATTGGATCCGGCGTAGATGGTGACCACCCGGCGGAACAGGTGCCGCTCCACCCATCCCCGGGCCACCGGATCCCGCGGACCGCCGCCGTAGCCCGGTTCGAGGACGACGCCGGCCTCCCCGAGCAGCTCCATGGCAGTTTCCGTGACCCGCTGCTGCAGTTCGGAACCGCGGATCTTGAGAATGGATGCCTCGGGCCCTGGTTCGCGCCCCGCCATCTCGTCGGCGAGAACCGACAGCACGGCGGATTCCAGCGCCACGAAGTCGGCAGTCAGCCCGGCAAGCCTGTCGCGGACGATGGGATCATCCATCAACGGCCGCCCGTCCGGCCCCGGGTGCGCTTCGGCAAGTCGTTGCAGGGCGATGATGTCGCGCTTGGTCCGGGGGGCCTGGGCATTGTTGGTCCGCTCCCGCGTCAGCAGTTCCTTGGCGTACGTCCATCCCCGGTTTGGTTCACCGATCAGGTTTTCGCCGGGAACACGGACATTGTCGAGGAACACCGCGTTGACACTGTGGCCCTCATCCATGGTGAGAATCGGCTGCAGGGAGATCCCCGGTGCCTTCATGTCGACGATGAACTGGGACAACCCGGCCTGGGGCTTTACGCTGTCATCGGTGCGTGCCAGGCAGAACATCAGGTCGGCCTGATGGCCCTCCGTGAGCCAGGTCTTCTGGCCGTTGATCACCCAGTGATCACCGTCACGGCGGGCGGTGGTTTTCAGGGAGGCAAGGTCGGATCCGGCGTTGGGCTCGGAGAACCCCTGGCACCAGAATTCGCAGCCTGCGAGGATCCCCGGCAGGTAGCGGGTCCGTTGCGCCTCCGAACCGGCGGCGATCAGCATGGGGCCGGCGAGGAACAGTCCGAGTACGTCACCCGGCGGTGCATCTGCCAGCGCACACTCCTCCTCGAAGATGTAGCGCCTGTAGGTATCCCAGCCGGTACCGCCGGCCGAGAGGGGCCAGTGCGGCGCGCCCCAGCCACGGCGGTTCAGTATCCCCTGCCAGCGGCCGACAACGTCCCGGTGCAGATGCAGGCCGGCCCGTGTCTTCGCAGCGAACTCCGCCGGCAAGTGCTCGTGGATGAAGGCGCGGACCTCGGCCCGGAAGCTTCGCAGTTCGCTGGTGTCAAACAGGCTCGCCACTCCTTCAGCCCTCGTGTTCCGGCCACAGAATCAGGGAGCCGCTGGTCTCCCTGCCCTTGAGGGCCTGGTGGGCCGCAGCAGCTTCCTGCAACGGATAGGACCCACCGACGTGTACCCGGAGCATCCCGCGGCTGATGAGATCGAACAGCTCCCGCCCCGCCGCCTCCAGTCGTTGCCGGCAGGCAACGTAGGCGAATACGCCGGGTACCGACACGGTACGCGGGTTCGCTGGCCCCAGATCGGCCAGGTTCACGGTCGGCAGACCTTCCGCCACCTGGCCCAGGTTGATCAGATGGCCAAAAGCCTTGAGGCAAGTCAGGGACTGGTGAAAGACTTCCCCGCCCAGGCCTTCGTAGACCGCATCGACTCCCTCGCCGTCGGTCAGTCGCCGGACGCCGTCGACAAAGGGTTCCTCCCTGTACAGGATGATGTCGTCGCAACCGCGATCCAGTGCCAGCCGCGCCTTTTCCTCGGAGCCGACCGTTCCAATGACCCGCGCACCTTCAAGTCTCGCCCACTGGCACAGCAGCGAACCCAGCCCCCCCGCCGCCGCATGCACCAGGACAGTGTCGCGGTTACCGAGCGGTGCCACGCGACGCAGCAACATGTGGGCCGTGAGCCCCTGCAGGGTTGCAGCCCCCGCCTGTTCGAAGGTCACGTTGTCCGGCAGTGGCAGGACGTAGTCGGCGGCGATGTTACGAACCCCGGCGTAGCTGCCGATCGGACGGCCGATGTAGGTGACCCGGTCTCCGGCAGCAAACGCCTTCACTCCAGCGCCAACGGCTACCACCTCCCCTGCTCCCTCGACACCCAGGGCCCCCGGGAGCTGCGGCAAGGGAAAGACCCCGCGGCAATGGTAGGTGTCCAGGTAGTTCACCCCCACCGTCCGGTGCCGGATCTGCACTTCCCCATCTCCCGGGGGTGGCACTTCCACCCGCTCGTAGCGCATCTCCTCCGGCCCGCCGTAGCGGTGAATGCGTACGGCGTGGGTGGTGGTTCCATCGTCAGTCATCGCGTGCTCCCGTCATTCGATCGTTGCTCAGCCGTGGCCCGGCCCTCGCCCAGGCGGTCCCTGAGCTCGCGCTTGAGGATCTTGCCCATGGGATTCTTCGGCAGTTCGTCCAGGAACAGCCAGCGGCGCGGGCGTTCGTAATCCCCCAAGGAATCGGCGCAGAAGCGGGCCAGCTCATCTTCCCCAACCCGGGCGCGGGCACGCAGCACCACGCAGGCGGCCACATCCTCCCCCAGGCGTGGATGAGGCACGGCGATCACCGCCGCCTCGCGGACGTCCGGGTGGCGGTACAGGGCAGCCTCCACGGCGGCGGATGAAATCTTCATGCCACCGCGATTGATGATGTCCTTCTTGCGATCGACAAAGTGCAGGTGACCCTCGTCGTCCATCCGCACCACGTCGCCGGTGAGGACCCAGCCGTCGCGGAAGGATGCGGCAGTGGCCTCCGGGTTGCGAAAATACCCTAGGGCCATACTGGGCCCGGAGAACGCCAGCTCACCGGGTTCTTCGGGGGGCATGGGAGCACCGTTATCATCCACGACCCGGACCGCGCATGCCGGCATGGGACCACCGATACAGCCAGCCTTGCGGGGCAGAAAATACGGCGGCAGGTAGGTTCCGGCGGGCCCGGTCTCGGTCATGCCCCAGATATGCACCTGATCCGCATGAGGAAAATGCCTGGCGAACTTGGCGATCACTTCCGGCGGCATCACGGCACCGCCGTAGGCAATGCGCCGGATCGCCGGCAGGCGATAGCCACCGCGGGCGTACTCGTCCACCAGAAAATGCAGCACCGAAGTCACACCGTGGTATACCGTGGCGCGCTCGTTGGCGATCAGCCGCAGGCGGGCCGCGTTGGTGAGCGTTGCCTCCTCCAGCACCACGCCGCATCCCGACACCCAGGCGGACATGCAGGCCATGTTGAGCACGGAACTGGTAAAGAGCGGCCAGGCACCCTGGTAGATGTCACCCGGTCGCAATCCGACCGCGGATCCAACCGCGAAACCGGCATGCAGTTGACTGCGATGACAATGCATCACGGCCTTGGCCCGGGCGGTGGTGCCGGAGGTGAAGAGCAGGCAGCTCAGGGTTTCGGCGGACGGGGTGGAGGCGGGACCGTCCACGGGCAGGTGATCGTCCGGATCGGGCCAGGTCAGGGCATTCTGCACCCCCCCTCCGGGAACCAGCAGCCTGGCGCCGGGGTACAAGCGGACGATGCGTTCGGCATCCTCCGCCAGAACGACCACCAACGCCGGCTGCAGCAACTGCAGTCCGTGGGCGAGTTCATCATCCGAGGCGCGCGGATTGAGCGGCGCGACCGCCGCTCCCAGGCGCCAGCAACCGAGAGCGGTCAATACACCCTCGCGAACGGCATCGTTGGACAGGAACAGCGCCACGCGCTCTTCCGGATGAAGGCCAAGGTCGTGCAGGGCGGCGGCCATGCTTTCCATGCGCACCGCCACCTGCGGGTAGCTCAGCCGCTCCCGGTGCCCGAGCCGCGAACGAACGGACAGCGCCAGCGCCGCGGGATGCCGTTCGGCGCCCCGGTGCAGCAGCTCCGGCACGGTGAGGTCATGCAGTTCGGATTGGTCCATGGCAACTCATCCGTTCGCCGGGACAGAGGTTGACGCCCAAGCTGCTTCCGGCACGGCCTGCGGCATTTCAGCGTTCATCCGGGAGGGATGCGTCCGCCGGGGCCCCGTGGGCCGTGTAGCCACCATCCACCGGCAACACCACCCCGGTGATGAAGGCGGCGCGATCGGAAGCGAGAAAGAGCATCGCATCGGCGATGTGCTGGGCGGTACCGAAGCGGCCCATGGGCGTGCGCCGGCGAATGCCGTCGCCGTCCAGCTTCCCCTCGTCCAGCAGGCGCTGAAAGAACGGGGTCAGCATGTAGCCAGGGGCTACGGCGTTGACACGCACGCCCTGCTGCGCCCACTCGCAGGCGAGAACCCGGGTCAGCATGCCGATCCCGGCCTTTGACGCGCTGTAGGCATTGCGCATGGTCAGACCGAGCACCCCGGCAATCGAGCTGACATTGATAATGGCACCCTTGCCTGCCTCCAGCATGGCCGGGGCAGCGGTCTTCGAAACCAGGTAGGTGCCGGTCAGGTGCACATCGATGAGTCGCTGCCAGCTCGCCAGATCCTGTTCCACCGTGGGGCGGAAGGTATCGGGAATGCCGGCGCAGTTGATCAGCACATGCAGGCCCCCACCATGCTCGCGGGCTGCATGGACGAAGCGTTTCACGTCCGCCTCCCGGGCCACGTCGCCAACCAACCCGAGATGCCCGGGACCCAGCTCACGCGCCGCCTCGCTGGCGGCCTCGCCATCGATGTCGCTGATCACTACGCGCGCCCCCTGAGCGGCGAAGGACCGCGCTGCCGCCAGCCCGAGACCGCTGGCACCACCGGTAATCAACACACCCTGAGCGCTGAATTCCTGTTCCATGAGCGTATCCGCGACTCCACCAGGACAAGGGCGACACCCCACGTCGTGTCAAGGGGATCCGGCTCCGGGCATCCCGGACGGGCCCGGAGCCGGAACTCTCAGAAGCCGAAGCTCTCGGGGT
>SLLM01000021.1 GCA_007134055.1 Ectothiorhodospiraceae bacterium
AGCGCCAGGGCAACCAGGGCGGCAATCGTCCAGCGCGCCAGTTCCAGCACCAGCGGCTGTTCCCACAGCGGAGTTTCTGCCACTTCATCGGGTTCCGGTTCCAGGAAGGCGGCATCGATCACGTTGATGCTGTCGCCGCGCTCCGCATCGAAGCCGATGGCATCCTGCACCAGGGCGGTCAGCCGCTGGATCTGGGCTTCGGACATGGACTCCTGCACCATCTGGCCGTCCTCGCCCATGGTCCGTGGCTGATCGACCAGCACAGCAACCGTCAGGCGATCAATGCCACCCTGGGCCCGCCGGCTGTGGCGCACCGTCCGCCCCACCTCGTAGTTGCGGGTCGCCTGGTTGCTGGTATTGAAGGGAAAGACACTGCTGGCGAGAAAGTCCTCTTCCTGGCCGATCTGGCCCGCACCCGGCGGCTGGTTGGTCAGGGCGCCGGGGACACCCTGCGCCAGCCCGTCCGCCTCGCGACGATCCTCGTGGATCTGCTCGCTGCGCAGCACGGTGGTGTCGGGGTCGAAGGCCTCGTGGGTGCTTTCCTCATGATCGAAGTCGATCAGGGTGTTCACCTTGGCCCGCACGCGGTCGCTGCCGACGACCGGCGCAAGCAGCTCCTCGATGCGCCGGGCGTAGGTCCGTTCCACCAGCTGCTGGTACTCGAACTGGCGCGCGGACAATCCCATGGCGTCGCCGGCGCCGTCGCGGGTGAGCAGGTTGCCGCGCTGATCAACCACGGTGACGCGTTCCTCCGGCATCTCGGGAACACTGCTGGCCACCAGGTGGACGATGGCGGCCACCTGGTTGTCGGCAAGCTGCCGTCCCCCGGCCAGGGTCAGGACCACCGAGGCGCTGGGCTGCGAATTCTCGCGGATGAACACCGTCTCCCTGGGCATGGCCAGGTGCACACGGGCGTGCTCGACCGCTCTGAGGCTGCTGATGGAACGGGTCAGCTCCGTCTCCAGTGCCCGCTGAAACCGGGTGGTCTCCATGAACTGGCTGGTGCCGAAGCGCTGATCCTCCTGCAGCATTTCGTAGCCGACCCCCTGCCCCTTCGGCAGCCCCTGGCCCGCCAGGTAGAGACGGGTCTCGTGCACCTCGGTGGCTGGAACCTGGATGGCGCCACTGTTGCGATCGATGCGGAAGTCCCGTTCGCCGGCTTCCAGGGCCTGCACCACCTCTGCCCGGTCGGAGTCCGGCAAGGATGAATAGACAGTGCGGTAGACCGGCTGCTGCGCCCACAGGAAGAGGCCGATGACCAGGGCGACCGCCGCAGCGAGGCCGCCGATCAGGCCGAGCTGCCGGAAGTCGGGCGCGCGCAGCATGGCTTCCCAGGAGCGCTGTCCGCCCCCGGCACCGCGGGCATCGCCGGAGCGGATCTCCCCCTGATTGGTTGTTGTCAGTGCCTGCGCCTCAGCCATGATCCGCCCCGCCACTCATCCGTTCGCCAAACACCGTCCGCTCATACCGGCATGTTGAAAATGTCCCGGTAGGCTTCCACCAGGTGGTTGCGTACCTGCTTGGTCGCCTCGAAGGCCACCCGCCCCTTCTGTGTCGCCACCATGACCTCGGTGAGCGGTATGTCCGCACCACGGGTGAAGGCGTCGGTCTTGGCGGCGGCATCGAGCTGCAGGGTATTCACCTGCTCCACTGCGGTCCGCATGGCGTCGCCGAACCCCGGTTGCGCCGACTTCTGCGTGTCCGTGGACCCGCGGGCATCCGCCGCCATGCGCTGCATTTCCTGCAGCAGGCGGATGGCTTCGTTGGCGTTTCCCGTCCCGTTGACACCGTTCATGCGCTGCTCCTCACGTTACTGCCCTAGGCATATTCCGCTCCGGCAACACCCGGCACATCCAGACCCTGTTCGCGCATGCGCTGCAGCTTGTAGCGCAGCGTGCGGACGCTGATGCCGAGCTGTTCGGCGGCGTCCTTGCGGCTGCCGTTCTTGCGCTGCAGCATCTCGATGATCAGTCGCTGTTCACGGTCCCGGACGTGCTCCTCCAGCGGAGCATCCGCCGGTGCTGCCGCGGACGCGGCACCCGGCACCGGATCGAAACGCAGGTGTTCCGCCTCCAGGCGGTCGCCATCGCAGAGCACCAGCGCCCGCTGGATGACGTTCTCCAGCTCGCGGACGTTGCCCGGCCAACGGTGCCCGCGCAATCGCCGCCGCGCCTCCGGGCTGAACCCTGGCGGGTTGACCGGATCCATGCAGTGGCGACGCACGAAGGCGTCCGCCAGCGGGGGGATATCCCCGGGGCGCTCCCGCAGCGCCGGCAGCACCAGGGGGAACACGTGCAGCCGATAGTAGAGATCCTCGCGGAACCGGCCGGCCTGTACCTCGCCCCGCAGGTCCCGGTTGGTGGTGGCGATCACGCGCACGTCGACCGGGGTGGGCGTCATGCCACACAGGCGCTCCACCTCGCGTTCCTGCAGGACGCGCAGGAGCTTGGCCTGCAGTCCGGGATCGATCTCCGAGACCTCGTCCAGCAGCAGTGTTCCTCCCTGCGCCTGTTCGAACTTGCCGCTGTGCGCCCGGTGGGCGCCGGTGAAGGCCCCTTTCTCGAACCCGAACAGCACCGCCTCGAGCATGTGCTCGGGTATGGCGGCACAGTTCACCGCGACGAAGGGACCACCGGCGCGAGGCGAGTGTTCGTGGATGAAACGGGCGAAGACCTCTTTTCCGGTACCGCTCTCGCCGGAGAGCATCACGGTCACCGGGCGTTCCGCCACCCGCAGGGCCAGTGCCGTGGTTTCCCGGGTCAGCGGATCCTCGCTCACCAGGCCTGCCGGCTCGCCCTGACCGGCGTGGCGGCGGACACTGTTCAAGAGCGCCATGTCATCGTCACGGGCCGTCAGAAAATCGACGGCCCCCTCCCGAATCGCGCGCACCGCGTCGCGCATGCCGCCATCGGGCGCATAGACGATCACCCGCGGCGGCGCTGTGCGCTGCGCCAGCGCCCGCCAGTCCAGCTCCGGGGCCGCATGAATGACCACGACCCCCGGCTCGCCCCGGTCCAGCAGGCGCAGGGCCTGCTCCGGGGAGTCCACCGCATGCACCAGGCAGTCCCCCGCCTCCAGTGCCCGCCGGCAGCGACGGCCCAGCGCGGGATCCTCCGCAATCAGGATTACCTTGGCTTGCGTCAATGCTTCACCCTCCGATTCCGGGCCCGCATGATTCATCACGGGCTGTCCGCAGGGAGGAGTGCAGGCATCGTGCCAGGAATCAGGAGATGCATGTCCGGTCAGGCCTCCGCACGCTGGATGTTGTACTTGCGCAGCTTTTCCACCAGCGTGGTACGACGCAGGCTCAGCAGTTTTGCCGCCTGCGCCACGACACCGTCGGACGCCTCCAGGGCATCGCGGATGAGACGGGTCTCGAGGTCGGAGAGAAACGATTTCAGATCGATGCCGCCGTCGGCCCAGTCCACCGTCTCGAGGGGAGCGGCTTCCGTCTCCCCGGCGATCGTATCGCGATCCGCTTCCCCGGACGCCGCCGGCCATTCCCCGTCCTCCTGGAACTGGGGCGGCAGGGCGTCCACGTCGACGGTCCCGTAGGGATTGAGTATTGCCAGCCGCTCCATGAGGTTGGCCAGCTCGCGGACGTTGCCCGGCCAGTGATGGCGGCTCAGGGCGGAGACGGCAGCGGGCGTCAGGCGGACGGAGCCGCGCCCGTCGCGCTCGATCCGGCGCAACAGCTCATCCACGAGAACCGGGATGTCACCGGGACGCTCCCGCAACGCCGGCACGTGCACCGGAAAGACGTTCAGCCGGTAGAAGAGATCCTCGCGGAAGTCACCGCTACGGATTCTCTCTTCAAGGTCGCGGTGGGTGGCGGCAAGGACCCGTACGTCGGCCTGGATCGGCTTGTTGCTGCCGACGCGCTCGAAGCTGCGCTCCTGCAGTACCCGCAGCAGCTTCACCTGCATGTGCAGGCTCATGTCGCCGATCTCGTCCAGGAAGATGGTGCCGCCCTGGGCCAGCTCGAAGCGCCCCTGGCGGGCGGTGAAGGCGCCGGTAAAGGCCCCCTTCTCGTGGCCGAACAGCTCGCTCTCCAGCAGGTCCGGCGGGATGGCACCACAGTTGATGGGGACGAAGGGCTTGTCCCGTCGATCGGAATGCAGGTGGATGTTGCGCGCCACCACTTCCTTGCCGGTGCCGGACTCGCCGAGGATCAGCACCGTGGCCTCGGACTGCGCCACCTGGCCGATCATCTGCGAGATCTGGCGTATGGCCTTGCTCTGCCCCACGAGCTTCGGCGCTCCCGCCCCCGGTCGCCCGGACCGCTGGCGGTTGCGGGCGTTGTGCGCCAGGGCCTGACTCAGGGCGGCGCTGAACTGGGCCTGCTTCAGGGGCAGGTCCAGTGTACCCAGGCAACTGCCACTGGCATCGGTGGGACGGATCCGGCGCTCACCCTCGGCGGTAAGGAAAAGGAACGGCAGACCGGGGGAGGTGTCCTCCAGCGTCTGCACCACCACCCGCCAGTCCCGCTCGTCTGCGTTGGCGGCCACCAGCACCAGCGCCGGCTGTTCGCCGCCGGATTCGACGAAAGCCGCCAGCGCATCCGGATGATGCAGTGCGTGCGGTTCGTGCTCCAGGAAGCGCAGCACCGCCTCCACCGCGGCCGCCCGCTCGCGATCGGTATCGTAGACGACGACATGTACCACCCCTGACCCCCTGATTCGGACTTCGTCTTGTTCTTGCGGACCCTCCCGCGACGCGATGTCGATAAAGCGCCACCCATGGACGGTCAACCGAATGCGCGTCGCCTTTTTGACGTTCTTCCGCGCAGGATCAGGGTGTCAATTTTGTGGCGATCGGGGTGTGAACTGTGTCGCGAAACGGAGACTGTGCCGGAATCGTGACGATGACCCGGCAATGGCGGAGAGCCGCCGTTGGCGTCATTGCCTCGGAGCCGGGAGGATTGCCCGGGAGGGAATGCCGGGCCGGCGGTCAGTCTACCGAGTAGCGGTGGTAGGCACGGACGGCCCTGCGGTTGCCACGCACGTCCTGGACGTCGCTGGCCATGGTCTCCCGCGCCGCGGTGGACAGGCGATGCAACTCCGGATCGTAGGCCAGTACCCGCTGAATGGCTTCGGCGACGGCCGCGCGCTGGGCATGGGGAACGGGTTCCGCAAACAACCG
>SLLM01000179.1 GCA_007134055.1 Ectothiorhodospiraceae bacterium
AGCACCAGGGCGGCAATGGCGCCCCCGGCGAGATAGTCCGCACGATCCCAGAAACCCACCCGATAGATGCGGATCGCATCAAAGTTCGTCAGGATGTGGTGGACGGACCAGATGCAGATCCCGCTGTACACCAGTGCGGCGAGCAGTCCGCCCCATGGGCCCAGTATCGGGTAGAGGAGGCCCCTGCGCGCATCGTTCAGGTAGACCAGGGCCACGGCGACCGGCACCATCGTAACGGCCAGCCGGGTTGGCCCGCCTGCCCCCGTCACGTAGTAGCGGGAGAGATAGACGAAGAAGAACAACGCGGCGAGGAAGAACAACCAGCCGGCGATCAGCTGTGGCAGTCCCTGTGCCGTCTCCGGTTGGGTGTGCGCGTCACTCATCCACATGCCGGCCCGCAGCTCACCGGAGCTGCGGGCCGTACTCCCCTTGGCTGTTGTGGATTACCCGTTTGGGGGTTGTACCGAGCCGAAGGGCCACCTAGTTGGCGATCCGGTCATCCCAGTCGGAGTTCCAGACATCGCGCTCGCGCATGTAGCGCGCCAGACCGGGGTGGACCCGGACATCGTTGATGGAGGCCTCCACGCCGCGCCGCTGCATTTCCGCCATGTCGGCATCGATCTGGGCGAAGACGGAATCCGCCTGCGCCAGCTCTTCGGCGTTCTCCTCGATGGTGACGAGCATCTCGTACATGTCGTCTTCCGACACGTCCGGTCCGAGATGGAAGCCGTAGAAGAAGGGCACGAACAGCACTTCGTCCATCCCCAGATCGGTCTGGAATACGCCGGCGTCGATGGAGACCACCTCCATGCCCGCTTCACGCAGCGCTTCGACCTCTGATTCGCTGGGATTGAGGACGGAAATATCCGCGCCGAGCTCCGCCTCGGCGACCCACGGCGCCAGGGCGGCTTCGCCGGCCGTGTAGGCGATGAAGGCATCGATGGTGCCGTCATCCAGGGATGTCCCGGCCAGCCCGAGATCCAGTTCACGGTACTCGTGGCCGACTTCCAGGGTGTTCAATGCCCGCTCCAGCTGGGCGCGCACGTCCCAGGGTGCCGGACCCGTGAACACCGGCCTGCCGGCGAGGCCGCCCCAGCCGTCTAGTTCGTCCGCATCGTCGGCGCGGATCGCCAGTCCGACCTCCATGGTGTAGGCCCAGAAGGATTGCACCGGTTCCCGCTCCATGCGGTCACGGAATCCCTCGAATCGGCCACTGTCGGCGGCAAGCTCGTTGAATGCGATATCGGCTCCGTAGTAGCCGTCGAACTCGCCCATGGCGTAACCGCGGATGGTGGCAATGGCCCCCGGAGTGGGCATTACATTGATATTGAAGTTATCCAGTTCCCGGTTGAGCACGGCCATCAGGTTGACCTTTGCCCGGTGACCGGCCGACCCGGTTGCCGACGTTGCCCAGCGCAGCTCGGTGACTTCCTGGGCGGATGCGACCTGGGGTTGTGCAACAAGCGTGGCGCCGACAACGGCAAGCCCCGCAACCGTGGAGACAGCAAGGTTTTTCATTGGCGTTCCTCCTTCCTTCGCATGCTGGATATGTTTTCTGTTGACGGGCTTCCTTGATCCCCTACCAGATACAAGTGCGCTTTGCGCATGTTGTCAACACCCGAGGGCCGCGGCGACGGAGCCGCGTGGGCGGCGAGGCGTCGTCAGTCCTCGTCCCGGCGCTTGTATTCCCCCTCGATGACCCGTTGCCCGGAATGGGCTTCTCCCCGGCGGCCGGGAATGGGACCGTGGACCACGTGCATGCGCCTGAGAAGGGCACCGACCAGCAGTCGTCGGGTCACGGGAATGAGGCAGGCGAACCCCACCAGGTCCGTGGCGAAACCGGGGGTCAGCAGCAGGATGCCGCCCAGTGCCAGCGCGACTCCCTCGAACATCTCCAGCGCCGGAACGGTGCCCCGATCGATGTTGCGGCGCGCCCTGTTCAGGGTCTGGAGTCCCTGCTGGCGCAGCAGGGCGGTCCCGATCAGGGCGGTAAGCACGCAGAGTGCGATCGTGGGCAGCGCTCCGATCACGCCGCCGACCTCGATCAGGATATAGATCTCGAGGAGGGGAACGAGCAGGAGGATCAGCAGTATCAGGACAGGCAAGGTGGCACCTTCCAGGTTCGGGATGGGCGTGGCGGACACGGTGGTTCCGGGTGCGAAGTGGCTGGCCACCTGTCGCGCCTCTCCGGGAAGTATGGACGGCCGACCGCCAATGCAACAGCCAGACCGTATCGCAGGCGATCGTTCACAGTCTGTACAGGGCGGGCACGGGACTCGTGAGGGAAGCGATCAGCAGGCCCGACCCCAGCAGCAGGATCACCAGCCCCCCGACCAGGGAGACTGCGCCCGTGAGCCGTGACAGGCGGTGGTCGCCCATGCCGCTCGCCAGGCGTCGGGCCCACCCTCTTGCCACCACGGCCAGGGTGGCCAGGGCGGATATGGCCAGCGCCGTGCCCAGAGCCATCGCCATGACGGCCGCTATGCCGGCGCCCCACAGGCCCAGGACGTTCGCCGCCGCGAGGATCAGCACGGCACCGGTGCAGGGGCGACTGCCGACCGCAAGTATGGTGGCGACGAGGGGCCATGGCCCGCCGGTTTCCTGCACGATCCGGGGTGAGACGTGGTGCGCGTGGCCGCAACCGTAGGCGGTTGGGTGTGCGGCTGTCGGTACCGCATCGACGCGGCGCACGGGAAGCGTCTGGAAGGCGAGACGCATCCCGTTTTCCGGAACCGGTGCCGTTGGAATCAGCGGCGCCTCTCCACCGTTCGCTTCGCGGCCCGCGCGGTGACGACGCAACAGGTTGCGTGAGGCACGAAAGCACAGAAGGGCGCCCAGCGCGGCGACCAGGGCGAAGCTGACCTGCTCCACGAGCGCGGTCTGCTGTACTGCATCCCGGCTCAGCCAGCCTGCCAGCTTGACCAGGGTGTACACCAGCAGGATGGCCGTAACCCCCTGCAGCATGGCGGAAGCGAAGGAGAGGGCAATGCCCCTGCGCAGCTCGGCTCGATGGGTGAGCAGGTACGTGGTGATCACCGCCTTGCCGTGTCCCGGGCCGGCAGCGTGAAAGAGACCGTAACCGAAGCTGATCAGGATCAGCCAGGCTACGGCCGTGGCCGACCCCTCCTGGCGTAGTTCCCGGATCCCCTGGTTGAGCTGCAGATGCAGCTGGCGCTGGGTGATCAGTACCCAGGTTGCGGCCCTCTGCAGGTAACCCCGCTGCGCATCCGGCTGTCCCGTCTCCTCCGCCGCCTCGGAGTCCGACCCGGCGAGGGAGTCCGGTGCCAGGGGGGAGGCGTGGGCGAGGGCGCCTGCGAACAGCAGCACAGCGGCGAGGAGCAGGGCGCACAGAACCGGCTGCCGGCATGAGCGCACCAGTGCAGGGGCTGTTGGCGAAATGTTCCTGGACATGGGTCCTGTCACTGGTCCTGGCAGCGGATGGTGACCTGTTCGGCAAAGTGTCTGCCGAGACCGTCGGGATCAGCGGCGCCTAGGTCCACCGCGGCGGCGCGGGCAATCTGGGACGGGTCAGGATCCGGCGCGGTGATGTTGACCGTGCACCGCTCCGAATTCCCGTTCAGCGATACGGCGGACGATGATGGATGCAGCATTTCGATGTAGTAGACCGGGTCGTAGATCATGTAGTGAAGCGGTTGCTGTCGTAGGTCCACGTTACGGGGGAGATCGAGCGTGAAGCGGAACTCCAGCTGTTCGCTGGCGTTCACCTGCACGTCGATGTCCCTCACTCCCTCGGCGCGCAGCCTGTCGTCGCCATGCGCGATACGGGTCAGGTAATCGTACTCCGCCATGTTTCCGATCATGCGTTGTCCCATGCGTTGCAGGCGTTCGGCGCGGTCGTCGTCGGACTGTTCCTCGTCAACCTCCTCGATGAGTATCATGGTGTACACCGGATCGAATACCCAGGTCTGGGACAGCGCATGCACGTGCTGTTCATCGTCCGCCAGCAGTTTCACGTGAAGGTCGATCCAGGCGTGGGGGTGTGCCAGGGCCGTCGCGGGCAGAAGGCCGGCGATGCAGGCGCAGGCGATAGCGGCGCGAAGCGGCAAGGGAGACGACAGGATTCCCATGGACATGACCCGGCGGCAACGATTCAGACTGCGCATGGCCGAGCGTAACAGCAATTCCTCCGTTTGTCCGCATGATGCGTGCAATGGGTGAAAAACGGCGACAACTTGTCCGGGGGGCGCCTGGCCAGCTTGTTGCCTGCTACAGCGGCGCCTTGCTGCTTCCTGTCCTTCTTATGCTGACCGGGTGCGCCGGTGGCCCGGATCGGGAGGAAGGACAGGCCGTTGCGGACACTCACGTGCTCGCCGGCGACGTGCTCTACCGGGAGCGGCAGGCCTTGCCGGCGGGGGCGGTGGTGGAGCTGGCGCTCCGCGATCGGGAGACCGGTCAGGAGGTTGCCGGCGCGCGGCTGCAGCCGGAACAGGAGGTTCCGGTTCCGTTCCATGTCGAGGTGGACCTGGCGGGGATCGACAGGGAGCGCGACCATGTGCTCTCGGCCCGGATTACCGACGCCCACGGCCGTACCCGCTGGCACCTGGATGAACCGCTGGCAGTGGATCTTGCGCAACCCCGCACCCGGGCACAGCTCGTCCTGCAGAGGGGGGAGGGTGATTCTGGGGCCGGATCGCCGGAGCGGCGGGTGGATTTCCTGGCCCGGGGCGATAATCCGGGATGGCAGCTGGAGGTGGTGGACCGGGAACACATCGCCCTGGTAACCGACGGCGGGCAGACCCGGATATATACGCCGGCACCGGAGCCGGAGTTCGACGGCGGAGTCATGACCTACCATTCCCGTGCGGACGGCCATGATCTGCTGGTGCAGGTGTATCGGGAGACCTGCACGGATGCCCAGGGGGAATCCTATCCGTACATGGTGGACGTGGAACTGGACGGCAGGCTGTTCTCCGGGTGCGGCAGAGGCGGTTACTGAATCCCGCCGGCGTACCTGAGATGCGCTCGCCCCTGCCGTGCGGAACGCCACGGGGAGTGATTGCCCGGACATGGGCCCTGCGCGGGTTTCTACGCCGTTACCCTCCCTACCGCGTCATTTCCTCTGCGGTTTCGGCGATGGGCCGTTCCATGTGGCTGACATCGATCATCTCGCGTAGCAATTG
>SLLM01000176.1 GCA_007134055.1 Ectothiorhodospiraceae bacterium
CCGGGCAGACGGGGCAGGTCGAGCTGCTCGCGGGCACGGCGCGGCAGGTGCTTGGGCGCATCGTGCAGATCAACGCCGTGCACCTCTGCCAAGCGGTAACGCAAGGCCAGGGCAAGGGGCGTGCTGCCGTCACCACAGCCGAAATCCATCAGCCGGCAGCGCTCCAGCGGCGCCACGGATCCCAGCCACTCGGCAACGATATCGGCCGCATAGAGAAAATGCGCCCGGAAATCCTCGTTGTCGATGTGATCGGTACTCCAGTCCGCGGGTGTTACCGGTCGCTTTCTGGAAAACAGTTGCCGAAGCCGCCTGATCATTACGTCCGTCCCTCGGAGAATACAGGCCGAGACTATACTGATCTCCCGCACTGCTGGTAAGTCGCCGTCACGGCTGTCGAAGCACGCGTTGGCCGATTTCGTTACACTCCGTGCGCGGAACGGCTGCAAGACCGCAAACCCGACACCGCCCGGCAATCGAAGGAGCGCCATGTCCCGCGTCCCCGTCCTGACCTATCACTCCATGCGCGTGGAGGGAGGAGCCTACGCCTCCAACGACCACGTGGCGCTGGCACGGGACCTTGAACTCATCCACCGCCTCGGCCTGCGAATCGTGACACTCAAGACAATTGCCCGGGCCGTCATCGACGGCGGCCTGGACCGGCTGGAAGGCGCCGTGGGGATCAGCTTCGATGACGGCCCGGACTTCGACTGGCGTGACATCCACCACCCTGCCCACGGGTTTCAGCGCGGCTTCGCCAACATCCTTCGGGATTTCGCGGCCCGCACCGGCCGGACAGACACCCATGCCACGGCCTTCGTCATCGTTGGCCCGGAGGCCAGGCGGGAACTCGACCAAACCTGCATGGCTGGGGCAGGCTGGTGGAATGACGATTGGTGGCCGTATGCTGCTTCGCGTGGCATCGCCATAGAAAACCATAGCTGGGATCATAATCATGCCACCCTTGAGCGGACCATGCAGCGGGAGGGCGCGAAGGGCAATTTCACCGCCATCGACAGCTACGAGGAATGCGACCTGGAGATCCGGCAGGCCAGCGACTTCATCGATGCACGGGTGGGCGAGGGGGCTTGCAGTCTCTTCGCCTACCCCTATGGCGAGTGGAACACCTACCAGGCGCAAACCTATCTCCCGACATTCGGCCACGAGCATCGCCTGATCGCCGCATTCACTACCGGTGGAGAGCCGGTGACGCCCGGATCTGACCGCTGGACGCTACCTCGCTACGTCTGCGGCGATCACTGGCGCTCACCGGAGGAGCTGGAGGGGATACTCCGCGGAACCGGCTAGAAACTGACGATAAGCCCGGCCCGCAGATCTGCCGGGGCACCGGATGGGCCGCTGACCGACGGATCCGCAGCGACCAGTTCCACCGTGAAGTCAAGCCAGTCAGTCAGACGCAGTCCCGACTGCACGCCGACCACCAGATCCAGGTCGCTCTTCTCGTCGGTGCCACGCACCCGGGAGAGGCCCAACCGCGCCCCAACGTATACCGACCCCCCGATCATGCGATTGAAGCGATAAAAGGCGCCGCTCGAGACGATGCGGGCCCGGCGGCCCTCGTCGTCGACTTCCGGACGCCGCTCGGATCGCGCGTGCTCCAGGCCAAGCTCAAACAGCCAGCGCCCCTCCTCCGGCGTGTCGACATGCGCCCGGTAGAGCAACTGCACAGAGTATCCCGCCCCGCGATCGAGGCCATCTCCGTACCACTGGCCACCGTAGCCTCCACTCAGGGCCCAGCGGTTCTCCACCTGCACCGGAACCGGATCCGGCGTTACTTCCTCCACCACGAACTCCTCGGCCACCCCCGGACCCGGAAGGCAGAGCGCTGCAAGCAGCAGCAGGGCGTAGACGGTGGGACTGGAAGCAGGCTGCATGATTTGCGCATTGTCAGCGAGGCGGCGCGGGCGCACAAGCGCGCTCCAATGTCCCAACCGGGAGGTGAACAGGGTTATCATGCGAGCCCGCACAGTCGCCTCCGACGGGAACATCGAGCAAACAGACTCATGAACGACAGTGTCATTCGCTCTATTGACCCATGCGAAACCAGCATCAATGAGCTTCTCCGGCTTGAGGAGGCATCATGGCCCCAGCGACTCCGTGCCAGCGAAAGCACGATTCGGGAGCGTTTTCGACTGGGCCATGAAGTCGTTGGTGCGGTGGTTAATGGCAGCCTCGTGGCGGCGGCGGGCTTCGTCCACACCAGCCAGGCACCAACCGACCGACTGACGTTTCCAACAGACCATCGCACCTACTCCTCCCTGCCCGCGAGCACCCCCGTCTGCTCGACGTTTGTCTACAACCTCTGCGTGGTACCCGGACAGCGTGGGAGAGGGGCAGTCCGACAGATCCTGCGGGCTGTCGAAAGTGAGGCGAGGGCGCGCCGGGCAAGGTTTCTTGTCGGTGACGCCCGCTGCCCGGCCTACGCAGGCGGGAGGATTCAGAGCCGGCGTCGGGTGGAGCGCGACGCCGTTTTCCGGGAGGCCCTGGATAACTGGCACGCCAGTGGAGTTCACCCAACAGACCACGTCTTGATGCGCGACCCCGTCCTTCGACTGTACTACCGCTACCTGCAGTGCGAATTCCTCTTCCCTGTCTCCGGCTTCCTTCCGGAGGACACTGCCTCCGGGGGATTCAGCGTGATCTGCGTGAAGCGGCTGAACGGTCAGGTACGTTGAGCGAACTGAAATGACCGGGAATCACTTTTTCGACCCCTTCGAGCCCCGCAATCAGGCGCAACGCTACCAGCAGTACGCGCATTTTCGAAGCCAGACTCCCCTGGCGTGGGGCCGCCCACCCCGGCCCGGTCTTGGCAATGGCGTCTACGTCTTTTCGCATGAGGCCGTCACGGGCGCGCTGAAGCACCAATCGCTTCTGCAGGCACCTCTTGCCGCCGCTTATGCCACCCAACGCCGGCAACTGCTGAGCGACGGCATCTTCGGGATGGTCTCCCACGCGGTACTGTTTTCTGACCCCCCCCGGCACGGTGTTCTCCGGCGACCCTTGACAAGCGCTTTGACACCGCCCGCTGCGCAACAGCACGCCGAACGCATGCGCCACCGTGCCGAATCCCTGGCGGCTGAATGCGCTCGTCGCGGTCAGTTCGACATGGTGACGGATTTCGCGACACCCTACATTGCCGGCGGCCTCCTGGAACTGCTTGGTTTCTCCGAGTCGGATATCGATGAAATCAAGCAACGGACCGGTCAGCTGGCAGGGGAACTCGACATCACTGACAAGCCGCCCAGACCCGGTGGTCAGTCGGCGGCATACAAAGCATTAACGCGGATCGTCCAGCGCAACCTTGATCGCCCCCGCTTCTCGTCCGGCACCCTGAGCAAGCACCTTGGCGACCTGGTCGGAAGTGGCCGCTGGCAGAGAGGCGAGCTGATACCAAACCTGGTCTTCCTGCTTTTTGCCGGTCAGGAAACGGCGATCGATGCGCTTGGTAACGCGGTGCTCGCATTGGCTCACCATCCGGGCGCATGGCGAGCAGTCGAAAACGGGGACGTTACCAGCGCGGAAGCGGTGGACGAGTTCCTGCGCTACGATCCGTCTCTGCAGGGGGCCGCATTCCGTGTCACGTCTGAAGCGGTGGATCTGTGCGGCACAACTATCCCTCCCTCCACTCCGGTGGTCGCACTGCTCGGTAGCGCCAACCGCGATCCGGCGGCCTTCGGGGATCCGGACCGCTTGCACCTGCACCGACGGCCGATCAGGCGCAGCCGTACGTTCGGCCACGGAATTCACATCTGCGCGGGGCAACATCTTGCCCGCCATGAACTGGCCATCGCGCTTGAGACGCTTATGGCCCACTGGCCGGCATGGCGCGTCGACGAATCCGGCGTGGTGGAGCGCGAAACAATCAGCTTTCGTGGCCACACCCGCATCCCCGTTACGATAAAGCAGGCGGAAAGTGCCGAAACGCCGACTGCGGAAGGGAGCGATCCCGGACCATTACCCTGAAAGCGTGAGCGATCTCCTCTTCCAGTCGCTCATAGCGCGGATATACCGGGCTGGCAGTTAACGAGGTGGGGGTGACCTGATTACTGAGATTCATCGCCGGATTCACTTCGAATACCAATGCTTCGCCGTCCGGCAGGACGGCGAAGTCCATGCCGCAGTAATCAAGCCTCACCGCCCTCGACACCTCCTTTAGACCGCGCACGGCCCGTGCGCCGGCCCAGTCCTCCCAGTCATCGGCGAAGGCGAGCATCTCCCGCTCCCACCACGCCTGCGCAACCGGTGCCTCACGGCCCCTGCCGTCACCAGCATGTATTTTCCATCCCTCGCGTACCAAGAGGTGGCGAGGAAGCAGACACCCCCCTACGCTGAACATCCGCGCCTTTCGAAAGTAGCCGTCAGTGCTGCGGAAGTCCACGTACTCGATTATCAAGGCTTCGTGCACGTGGCCGGGATACCGCAGTGAGCGGATATCCCCGGGAGCATCACAGCGAACCATTCCCCGTCCGCCCTGAAAGCCTGACCAGCGCACAATTAACGGATAACCGAATCGCTCGTCGCGGATAGCCGCCTCCAGTCGCCTCGACACGTCGCGGCCTTCACCATCAAGGGATACCGCTAGAGTCCTCGGGAATCGGGCGGACCCAAGCTCTCGCAGGCGCCGCCAGTTACCGACCCGGCTGCAGGCCAGAAGGCGTGAAGGATCATTGATCACGGGCAGACCGAGCCGCGCGACGATCTCTCCGACCTGGCGCAGCGACTCAGGAGCCCTCTCAGCGACGGTAATGCCATTGAATACAACCGAGTACGGGCCATGTTCTTCGAGCAGCGTCCAGGGAATGCGCTCTCCCCCGAGAACGACTACGGTCTCCCGGGCAAAGCCGGACAGGGAGTCGTTGATATCCGTGGTGTTGCCGAGACGGAAGCCATGCCCCGGGAGGTAGCCACCGGCAGCGCCCTCGAGGCTGACCAGGGTCAGCACCCGGATGTCGGCATCACGCCTGCCGCGCTGGACCACGAGCCCGTTGTTCGCCGCCCGCGTCGCCGCCCGCCGGGCCTCCCGCTCATGGCCCATGCGCGCGAGCACTGCCGAAAACACGAGCCAGGGCCAGGCCTGGCCG
>SLLM01000408.1 GCA_007134055.1 Ectothiorhodospiraceae bacterium
GAGGCGGATGTGGGGCCGATCCGCGCCTGCGTCAGCGAGGCAATGGGGCAGTATCTGGAACAGCTCAACGGGGATGACGGCGCTGATCTGTACCGGCTGGTGCTGGCGGAGGTCGAGCCGCCCCTGTTCGCCTCGGTGATGCGATACTGTCAGAACAACCAGACCCGCGCTGCCCAGATGCTCGGAATGAACCGGGCGACGCTGAGAAAGAAGCTGCTCCATTATGGTCTGATCGAGTAAGGCACGGAGGCCGGTGCCGGATATCCCGCGGCAGTACACTGCCGCCGGGACCCGAAGGCACTCCCCGGCGCGCATACAGGAGCCCTTCATGGATACCAGGCTGGTCCCGGTTCGCCGCGCTTTGCTCAGCGTGTCGGACAAGACCGGAATCGTGGAGTTCGCCGCCGCCCTGGCGGCTCGCGGGGTGGAACTGCTCTCCACCGGCGGCACGGCGGCCCGGTTGCGGGAGGCGGATCTTGCGGTACGTGACGTTTCCGACGTTACCGGCTTCCCCGAGATCATGGACGGGCGGGTGAAGACGCTGCACCCGGTGGTTCATGGTGGGCTACTCGGCCGCCGCGGGGTGGACGAACCCGACATGGAGCAGCTTGGGATTCCCGCCATCGACCTGCTGGCGGTGAACCTCTATCCGTTTCAACGTACCGTGGAGCGCCCTGGCTGCAGTTTCGTCGAGGCCATCGAGAACATCGATATCGGTGGGCCTGCCATGGTCCGGGCTGCCGCCAAGAACCACGATCGCCTGACGGTGGTGACGGACCCCCGGGACTACGACCGCGTCCTGGCCGCGCTGGCCGAGAGCAGTGGTACGGGCTTTCCCCTGCGTCTGGAACTGGCCCGGCGGGCCTTCGAGCACACGGCCGCCTATGATGACGTCATCGCCAACTACCTGGGAAGCCTGGATGCCGATGGCGACCCCGCCGGGACCGCGTACCCGCAGACTCTGAACCTGCAGTTGCACAAGCTCCAGGACATGCGCTATGGGGAGAATCCCCACCAGAGCGCCGCCTTCTATCGAGAAGGCCGGTGCGACGAGCCCTGCGTGGCTACGGCCCGCCAACTCCACGGCAAGGGCATGTCGTACAACAATGTTGCTGACACCGATGCCGCGCTGGAATGCGTCAAGTCCTTCGAGGATCCGGCCTGTGTAATCGTCAAGCACGCCAATCCCTGTGGCGTGGCCCTGGGGGGCAGCCTCCTGCAGGCCTACGAAAGGGCGTTCGCCTGTGATCCGACCTCCGCATTCGGCGGCATCATCGCCTGCAACCGGCCGCTGGACGGGGAGACCGCCCGGGCGATCGTCGAGCGGCAGTTCGTGGAGGTGATCATCGCGCCGGAAGCCGACCCGGCCGCGGTCGAGGCGATGGCCATCCGCCCCAGCGTACGGTTGCTGGTCTGCGGCCAGTGGCCTGCGGCGCGCACCGGGCAGCTGGACTACAAGCGCGTTACCGGCGGAGTGCTGGTGCAGGAAGCGGATCGCGCGCGGGTACCGGATTCCCGGCTGCAGGTCGCAAGCCGGCGGCAGCCGTCGGAGCAGGAGTGGAAGGACCTGCGCTTTGTCTGGGAAGTGGCCCGCTTCGTGAAGTCGAACGCCATCGTCTTCGGCCGGGACGGGCGCACGGTGGGGATCGGTGCCGGCCAGATGTCGCGGGTCTGGAGCACCCGCATAGCCCGGGAGAAGGCACTTGATGCGGGTCTCGAACCTTCGGGATCGGTGATGGCCTCGGATGCCTTCTTCCCGTTTCGTGACGGCATCGACCAGGCGGCGGCCGCGGGAATTACCGCGGTTATCCAACCCGGTGGTTCCGTCCGGGACGAGCAGGTGATCGCCGCTGCCGACGAACACGGCATGGCGATGATCTTTACCGGGATGAGACATTTCCGTCACTGACCGAAAGCGGACGATGCAGCCATGAAGGTACTCATTGTCGGGGGCGGTGGCCGCGAACATGCGCTGGCATGGGCTATGTCCCGCTCCCCGCGGGTGGAGCGCGTGCTCGTGGCGCCGGGCAATGCCGGGACCGGGCTGGAGGACAAGTGCACCAATGTTGATGTGGGTGCCGAGGATGTGCCCGCATTGCTTGCGCTGGCGCGGGACAACCGGGTGGATCTCACCGTCGTCGGGCCCGAGGCGCCGCTTGTTGCGGGGATTGTCGATTCGTTCCAGGCCGCTGGACTGCGGTGTTTCGGCCCGACCGCCGCTGCAGCCCGGCTGGAAGGCTCGAAGAGCTTCAGCAAGGAGTTCATGACCCGCCACGGAATACCCACCGGTTCCTTCCGTGTCTTTACCGATCCCCGCGAGGCCAGGGCCTATGTGCTCGAAACGGGTGCGCCGGTGGTGGTCAAGGCGGACGGTCTCGCTGCCGGGAAGGGCGTGGTGGTCGCGGAGACGGTGAACCAGGCCCTGGACGCGGTCGACCACATGCTCGAGGAGAATGCCTTCGGCGATGCCGGCGCGCGCGTGGTGATCGAGGAGTACCTGCCGGGCGAGGAGGCAAGCTTCATTGTCATGGTCGGCGGTGGGCAGGTGGTGCCGCTGGCAACGTCCCAGGATCACAAGGCCCGGGACGAGGGCGACCGTGGTCCCAATACCGGCGGTATGGGAGCCTATTCCCCGGCACCCGTCGTTACCGAAGCGGTATGCGAGCGGGTGATGCGCCGGGTGATCCATCCCGTGGTGCAGGGCATGGCCGCCGATGGCCATCCGTACTCAGGGTTTCTCTATGCGGGGCTGATGATCGACTCGGATGGGGAGCCGCGGGTCCTCGAGTTCAACTGCCGGCTCGGTGATCCGGAAGCCCAGCCCCTGCTGCTCCGGCTGCAATCGGATTTCGCCACGCTGTGTGACGCCGCCCTCTCCGGCCGGCTTGATTCGGTCCGTTGCACGTGGTCCCCGCAGGCGAGCCTGGGTGTGGTGCTGGCGGCCGGAGGATACCCGGCGGGATACCGCAAGGGTGACGTGATCACCGGTCTGCCGGAGCGGGATGCGCCCGGAGCCAAGGTTTTCCATGCCGGTACGGCGCTGAACGGGTCGGGCCAGGTGGTTACGGCCGGGGGGCGGGTGCTGTGCGCGTGCGCTCTGGGCGACACCGTGGCCGAGGCCCAGCAACGCGCCTATCGTCTTGCCGATGGCATTCACTGGGACGGCGTGTACTACCGGCGGGATATCGGTTACCGGGCAATCGCGCGGGCCGGTGGTTCGTGACCTTCCGCGCACCGGGGCATGCCCGGTGATTGTGCCGGTCCCGGTTCTCGGGCAAGCTGCAGCCAACTGCGGCGCACGCGGTGGCGTCCGCCGCCTGGACAATGGCAGGGAGTGACACGACCCATGGAACTCGGAACGATCATCGTGCTGCTGCTGATCGCCGGTGTGGCGGTCTACATCATCAGCCTGTACAACCGCCTCGTGCGGCTGCGCAATCAGGTCCGGAACGGCTGGCGGCAGATCGACGTCCAGCTCAAGCGGCGCCATGACCTGATTCCCAACCTGGTGGAAACCGTCAAGGACTACATGTCCTACGAACAGGAAACCCTGCAGCAGGTCGTGCAGGCCCGTAGCCGCGCGGTGGAGACGGAGGGCAAGGGGCCGGAGGCGGCCATGGCTGCGGAGCAGGGTCTCAGCGGCGCCCTCGGCAGGCTGTTCGCACTGATGGAAAACTACCCCGACCTCAAGGCGAATCAGAACGTGCAGCAGCTCATGGAGGAACTCTCCAGCACGGAGAATCGAATCGCCTTCTCCCGCCAGCACTACAACGACAGCGTAATGGCGAAGAACACGGCGGTGGAGTCCTTCCCGTCGAATATCGTCGCCAACCTGTTCAGCTTCCGCAAGGATACCTATTTCGAGATCGAAACCCAGGAACGGGCGGTGCCCAGGGTGTCGCTGAGGTAGCCGGTGACTGGGCGGAGCTGTCCGGAGTGCGGTGCCGCCAACCGGCATGCGGCCCTGACCTGTCGCCTGTGCGGTGCGGCACTGTCCGCCGCAGCCGAACAACGGCCAGGTGTGCGACGGAAACTCCTTCGCCGAACGGATTTCGCCGCAGCGGCGCGGGCCAATCGTGCCGCCACCACACGGCTCATACTGATCCTTCTGGCGATCGGCGGCGTCCTCGGATACGTCATCGGCTGGAACCTGGAGCTGTTCCTCGCGGATGAGGCGTGGGGACGTGACAGCATCTGGTTCCTCAGCGAGTGGGGCGTATGGGGCAGTCTCCTGCTGCTGGGTGCGAGTCTGCTGTGGACCGTAATCTCCCTGCGGCTGGGGGATCGCATCGTGCTGCGCATGACCGGCGCCCGGGAGGTGTCACGCGAGCAGGAGCCCTTGCTGCGCAATGTGGTCGACGAAATGGCCATTGCCGCCGGCATTCCGGCGCCCAGGGTGTTCGTGATCGAGACGGAGGCGATGAACGCCTTTGCCACCGGGCTCAGTATCCAGCGCAGTGCGGTCGCCGTAACCCGCGGCCTGCTGGATGAACTGAGCCGGGATGAGCTGCAGGGTGTCATCGGCCACGAGGTTGGTCACATCGTCAACCTGGACATGCGCTACGCCACCGCGGTCAGCACCCTTGTCGGGCTGATCGCCCTGGTGGCGGACTCCGCCTGGCGGGTGGTGTACCTCGGCGGACGGGGAGCCGGCCGCCGGCGGATGCCCCGCTCGGGGGGGCGGGGCGGTGGGTTCGTAGTCAACCACATCCCCAGGCCGCTGGGCTTGGGCAGGGAAAAGCCCAGGGAGTCCAGCCCCGGTGAATCCTAACAGCAGCAAACTTAGGCCCAACTGTCGCCAACGCCGCAGGGAGAATCGACGGCGCAGCTTACGGTCTGATAACGGGGCTAGGGGCGGTTCTGGCAGCGATTCCGGCGGCTGATTTTCTGCGGGTTGATTGGGCTGCATTTTGTCGGCGCGATCGCACTCAAAATTCCCCTTAATTTGAACGACCACCGTTCACCCCCTAGCTTTCGCCACACAAATCACCCGTCACGATACCCTAGAACATCCAATCTGGAACGCCCGAGCAACCAGTTCTCCAGACAGGATCTCCTCCCCGGACGCATCTCCAGCCCA
>SLLM01000146.1 GCA_007134055.1 Ectothiorhodospiraceae bacterium
GGTCCCTGGCCATGCGTCGCGGGGCGACTCAGTCCTCCTCGGCCAACTCGCCGTAGTAGGAACGGGGCAGGTGCCCCTTGTCATGCCACACGCCGTGGGTCTGCATCCACTCGCGCTGGCTCTCCAGGACGCGGGCGAACATCTCGTCATCCGCGGCTGCGTCCTCGAGCACCTCCATGGTCACCCGCTCCAGTTCCTCGAGTACCTCGGGCGGCAGTACCTGCAGCTGTGTGCCCTCGGCTTCGAAACCGCGCATGGCCTGCGGGTTTTCCCATTCCGCCTCGGAGAAACCATGCAGCGTGGCCGAACGGCAACCAACCTCGATCTGCGCCCGGCTCAGGTCGGAGAGGTCGTTCCAGACGTCCATGTTGATGAGCAGGTGGGACGTGGTGTAGGTCTGATGCCAGCCCGGCATCACGTAGTTGTCGACGATCTCGGCGACTCCGAGAATGCGGTCCACGGCCGGCGCCGAGAACTCCATGGCGTCAATGGTGCCGCGCTCCATGGCCTGATAGAGCTCGCCGCCGGGGATCATGGTGACGGAGGCGCCGAGGCGCTCCATGACCTGGCCGCCGAGACCCGCGAAGCGGATGCGCAGGCCGTCGATCTGGTCCAGCGACTCCAGCGGATCGGCGAACCAGCCCGCCGCCTCAGGGCCGATAACGCCACACAGCAGCGGCTTGACGTTCTCCGGCTCGTAGACTTCCTCCAGCAGTTCCCGGCCGTCGCCGAAGTAATGCCATGCCATGAATGCCGGCGGCTCCATGCCGAAGGGTGGGCCGGAGAGCAGCGGCAGTACCGGAATGCTGCCCTGGTCATAGCCGAGCCAGGTGAACCCTGCCGGATACTGGCCTTCCGACACCGCGTCCAGGATCTCGAAGGCCGGGATGAGTTCGCCGGGCTCGTAATAGCGAAGCTGGATGTTGCCGTCGGAGATGGCGTCCAGGGTCTCGGTGAGGTGAATGATCGGTGTACTGAGCCCGACCCAGTGGGATGGGAACGCGATCGGGACCTGCCAGCGGACGCGCTCCTGCGCGCTGGCCGTGGACGCCAGAATGCTGCCACCGAGCAGCGCCGCCGCCGCCGTGCCCGCGACCGCCGCGCGGCCCAGGTTACGAAGACCAGGATTCAGATCCATGGTTGCTCCTCCAAAGATAGAGTTGATTTGTCATCGGAAATCCCGGACGTACCGGGGGCAGGTTGGCCAAACGGGGCCAACCAGTCTCCGGCCGCTAGGGGCCGCAGAAGCGATCAGGCAGAGCCATGGATGGGGTGCAGGGGGTATGCGCCGTGTACGGCATGGTGTTCTCCTCCAGGGTCCGCCCGTGCGTCGCGGTCTGTGCCGCGTGCGTTGCGAATAGTTAAGCACGTCCTGTGCCACGATGGAAAATACCAATTAAAACAATATTTTAATATATGATCCCAAGTGCATCCTGTGTTGTATGTCCGGTATTCAGGACATAATTCCGCGCTTTTCCGTATAACCTGTTCGACTTTCCGGTCATGTGTCCGAATTTTCGGACATCCGGCCCAGTTTCTCATACAGCACCGAGCGGGAGATACCCAGTAGCCGGGCCGCCCGGGCCTTGTTCCCGCCAGTATGCTCCAACGCCTGGTGAATTGCCTCCCGTTCGGCATCGGTGACGATTTCCGCGAGGGAACGAACGCCACCCTTATTGGTACGGCCTCCGGGGGGTGACGCCATATCCCGGGGAACGAGCGGGAGCAGGTGTTCCACGTCCAGGATGCGGGTGTGCTCGTTGAGGGCCAGCGCCTGTTCCAGTGTGTTGCGCAACTCCCGCACGTTGCCCGGCCAGTCATGGTGGCTGAGGACGGCGACGGCTTCCGGGGTGATTTCCGCCCGCGGCTCGTCATGAAAGGCGATGTCTTCCAGTATCGCTTCGCAGAGCACGCCCAGGTCCACCAGTCGCTGCCGCAGGGGGGGCAGGCGGATCTGCAGCACGTTGAGCCGGTAGTAGAGGTCGGAGCGGAACCCGCCTTCGGCAACCATGGCCTCGAGATCACGGCTGGTAGCGGCGATGATGCGGACGTTGACCGGTTTCATCTGGTTTGACCCCAGCGGCTCCACTTCCCGTTCCTGCAGGACCCGCAAGAGTTTTGCCTGCATGGGGAGCGGCATGTCGCCGACTTCGTCGAGAAACAGCGTGCCGCCGTCGGCAACCTGGAACTTGCCTTCGCGACGACGGTCGGCGCCCGTGTATGCTCCCGGCGCCACACCGAAGAACTCCGCCTCCAGCAGATTCTCCGGGATTGCGGCCACGTTAACGGCAATGAAGGGCTGCTCCGCCCGCTGGGAGGTCGCATGAATCGCCTGGGCCAGTACCTCCTTGCCGGTGCCTGTCTCACCCAGCAGCAGGACGGGGGTGGCGCGGGCCGCGGCAAGGCGCGCCGTGCGCTTGACCTCCAGGGCCTGGGGGCTGGCGCCGACGAAGTCCGAGAGTTCGTAGCGGGCGCGGCGGCGGGCCAGCGCCTGCCGGGCTGCGGCCAGATCCTGTTGCAGTCGTCGGAATTTGCTCACGAGCGGGGTCAGCGGTTCGACATCGTCATACAGGACAAATGCCACCGCCCCGATGACGGTTCCCGCGTCGTCGTACACCGGCAGGCGCATGACCACCAACTGCTGGTTTCGGTATTCCATGATGTCCAGCAGGATGGGACGGCCGGTCCGCACCACTTCCGGCATGCGGCTGGGGGGGATGACCTCGCGTATGTACTTGCCGATCACCGTCTCCGGGTCCTCGACCCCGAGCAGCCGGCAGTAACTGCCGTTGATCCAGGTAATGTAGCCCCGCCGGTCAACCGCGATGGCACCGGCGCTGGCCTGCTCGAATACCGGAAACAGGGCGCTCACCACATCCATGGTGAGGCCGTTGCCACTGCCTCCGGGGAAGGGCCGCTCGATACTCATGCGGCGGATGTCTTCGCCGCTCTGCCGTGGCATTCCCGCGCCACTAGCCATGATCTTCCAGCTCCTCCTGGGCGAAGATATCGGTTGGCTCCTGCATGAAATACCCCTGGATGTATTCAACCCCGGCCGCCCAGAGGGCAGAGAGGCTGGTTGCGTCCTGGACCAGGGCGGCGATGGGGTGTACGCCATGGGCCCTGGCTTCGCCGGTAATGGATTCCACTTCCCGCTGGATGATCCGGTCCCGGGCAACGTCCCGGCTCAGGTCCGCGGCAAGCTTGACGTAGTCCACGTCCAGCTTGCCGATCAGTGGTTCACTGGCGCCGTCCAGGCGGTAATGCTCGATGGCGATGCCGCAGCCGAGCTCACGCAGCCCCCGGATGAGGTCCCGCGCTTCTGCGAGCTGCTGGTTTGCGGTGCGCTGGGCAAGCTGGAATACCAGGTGGCTGGGGTCCGTGTCCGCGCGTCGCAGCTGATCCCGTAACCAGGTGAGAAAACTCGGGGTCTCCACGGTCTCCGGGAAAAGCTTGATGAACAGCACCGGGTTGTCCGTCCGGTGACGCTGTTCGTGCAGCACGGTGATGGCGCGGCCTACGACCCAGCGGTCCACATGCCGTGCCATGCCCAGTTGGCGGGCGGCGGGAAGGAACTCCTGGGGGAGTATGTCGTTCTGGGCGGTGTCCACCATGCGCACGAACACTTCGTAGAGTGCCGTGGGCTGTCCCGTCAGGCTGGCGATGGGTTGATAGACAAGCCGGAAACGACCGTCGGCCAGGGCCGCGGTAAGATCCCGTTGCCACTGGTCCATAGCCACTTCAGCCACTTCGCCGGTGGCCGGCGCGTCCTTCGGGACCGGACCGTCCGCCTCGCCGCGGGCGATCCGTGCACTCTGCCGGGCCCGTCGCAACGCCTCCGCTGCGGTCTCGATGCCGGGGCCCAGGACCGTGGTGCCGATTCCTGCCTCGAAGGCCGGGCATGACTGGCCGGCGATGGGGTGTGCCCTGGCCAGGGTGTCCTGTATGGAACGCTTGATCTGCTCCAGCACCGATTCGTCCCGACTGAACACAATGGCCGCGAACTCTCCGGAGGACAGCGCCGCGGACAGCCCCGGTGGCGGAACCACCTGTTGCAGGGCGCGTGCGGTCGCGACCGCGGCGAGCCCCTCCGCGGCATCGGCCTCCTCCAGCCGAATCATCAGCAGTGTGGCCCGCTGCTGGTCCTGGCGTGCAATCGCCAGGGCCTGCCGCAATCCGTCCTGGAAATGCTCGCTGCTGTTGAGGCCGGTGACCGGATCACGGGTGAACTGGTAGCGCCAGGTCTGCCGCAGTTCGCTGGTCCGGCGCATGCGGGCCCGGGCGATACCCACCAGATCCTGTGGTGCCACGGGGAGTCCCACCACGCCCTCGATACCCGCGTCGGCCGCCCGTGCATCGAACCGGCGCTTGTCGCCGGCGGTGAGCACCAGGGCCGGGATGCCGTAGGCGCCCGGGTACTGGCGCAGTGCGAGCAGCAGGTCCGTGGCCTCCGGATCGCGGCTGTCGCCGTTGACAACAATCAGGCCGGGCTGGTGTTCCCGCAGGAACGCAAGCGCTGCCTCAGGGGAGCTGGCAAGGGATGGTTCGAGGCCCCCGGAGCGTAATACTTCGGTGCTGTCGGCGAGGTTGTCGCTGCTGTCGATCACCAGCACGGAGGTGTTCTCCTTGCGCCCGGATGCACGCAGCACCTGCAACCGGTGGGCGAGCACGCTGACGTTGAACGGGCGCACGTGGAAGGCCGTGCCGCCGGCACGTACCGCCTGCAGCCGCATCGCCATGTCGTCCCGGTCGGAGACCACGATCACCGGTGGCGGAACAGCCCCGTCGTGGAGGCGTTCCCGGACGGCTCCGAACCTTGGACTGTCCAGCAACGCGGCATCGATCACCAGGGCCCCTGGCGTCGTCGCTTCGAGGAAGTTGGCCAGCAGGGCGAGGCCGGTGAAATGCCGGGTACGGAATCCATGCAGCCTGAGTTCTGCAGCCAGGGCACTGGCGGTGCGAGCATCCTCGCCGACCACGCAGACAGGTTGATCGACGGACTCCGCAGCATCGCAGGCAAACTCGTCGTTGCTGCGCATCGCGTACATCTCCTCA
>SLLM01000268.1 GCA_007134055.1 Ectothiorhodospiraceae bacterium
CGGCGGAACCGCCGCAGGCACCCCCGCCGCCGCCCCCCGCCGGTGCTCCGTCGGCGGCGGTAGCGGGCCCTGCGGCAGCGCCCGCGGACATGGATGCCTTCGGAGTCACCGCGCTCAATCCCCTGGTGGACGCTGCGATGCCGCTGTTCATGCTGTGTTGCGCCCTTCGGGGTACCCGCGACCATTCCGACGTGGCCGGCCTGCATGCCCGCGCAGTGCGCCAGGTTCAGGAGTTCGAGCACAGTGCTGCAGGTCGCGGTGCAAGCCAGGAGGCCATCATGGCTGCCCGCTACGCCCTGTGCACGTTCATCGATGAAGTGGTCATGAATACGCCGTGGGGAGCCAGTAGCCTCTGGCCCGGCCGCTCCCTGCTGCTGACGTTTCACAGGGACAGTGCCGGTGGCGAGAAGGTGTTCCAGATGGTCGAGCGGGTTCTGGCAGATCGCCAGCCGCGCCGGGACCTGGTGGAGTTCTTCTACGTCTGTCTGGCGCTCGGATTCCAGGGTCAGTACCGGGTGACCGAGGGTGGCCAGGCCAAGCTTGCGGAGCTGCGCGAACGACTGTACGCCAGAATTCGTGAGTGGCGCGACGCACCTCCCGACGAACTCTCGCCAACCTGGCGTGGCGTGGAAGATCGCCGCAATCGCCTGGTGCGAACCGTGCCCGCCTGGGTGTGCGTGGTGCTGGTCGTGCTGGTGGGCAGCGGCGCCTATTTCACCCTGCACAACTGGCTCAACAGCGCGACGGCTCCGGTCATGGTGCAGCTCAATCAGGTGCGCCAGGCAACCTTCGAATCGCCGGCGGGACCGGAGGCGATCCGGGGCGTACGTCTGTCCGACGTGCTCGCGGATCTCGATCCCCAGCGGCTGGAGGTCGAGGCCATGGACGGCGGCAGGACCAAGGTGATTCTCCTGGGCGAGGTGTTCGCTTCCGGAAGCACCGAGGTGACCGCGGAGTTCCAGCCCCTGTTGCGGCGTATCGGCGAGTCGCTGGAACAGGCGCCGGGCAGCGTGATGGTGGAAGGGCACAGCGACAATGTGCCGATCCGCTCGGTCCGTTTCCGCGACAACTACGAGTTGTCCGAGGCGCGTGCAGCCAGTGCCGCGGAGATTCTCCGGGAAGGGCTGTCGGACCCGGATCGGGTCGACTACGTGGGTATCGGTGAGGATCAGCCCCGTTTCGAACCGGCCGACGATCCGGACAACAGGGCGCTGAACCGGCGCATCGAGATCGTGCATCGTCCCGGGGGAGGTCGATCGTGAAGCGGCTGTTCTCCATGCTGACGCAGCGCTGGTTCCTGGGGATGGTCGGGATCATCCTGCTTGCCCTGCTGATCTGGTTCGTCGGACCGTACGTGGCGATCGGCACGATGGTGCCCCTTGGCAGCCCGTACGTACGTGGCGGCGTGGTAATCGCCCTGTTCCTGTTCTGGGGGTTGTTATCGTTGCTGCGCTGGCGGCGATCCCGACGGGTCGGCGAGCAGCTCGGAGCGGCGATTGTCGCCAGTGCCGGCACCGAAGACCGCAAGAGCGAGGAACTGCGGCAACGCTTTGAGGAGGCCATCGGCTTCCTGCGCCAGTCCGGACGGGGACGCAACCTCTACCAGCTGCCCTGGTACGTGATCATCGGACCGCCGGGCTCCGGCAAGACTACGGCACTGATCCATTCGGGCCTCAATTTCCCCCTCGACCAGAAGTACGGCCGTGACGCCCTTCGGGGTGTGGGCGGCACCCGGAACTGTGACTGGTGGTTTACCGATGAAGCCGTCCTGCTGGATACGGCCGGCCGGTATTTCAGCCAGGACTCCGACGCCAGCTCGGACGCCATCGAGTGGCGCGGGTTTCTTGACCTGTTATGCAAGTACCGCAAGCGCCGCCCTGTCAACGGCGTCCTCGTGGCCCTGAGTGCTGCCGATCTGCTCAACTCCTCCCCGGAATCGCGCAGTCGTCACGCGGAAACGGTGCGCCGTCGCCTGGACGAGCTGCAGCGGCACCTTCAAGTACAGGTGCCGGTGTATTTCCTGGTAACCAAGTGTGACCTGATCGCCGGCTTCGTGGAGTACTTCGACGACCTGGGGCACGAGGGACGTACCCAGGTGTGGGGAATGACCCGTCCGGAGCCGGTGGCTGGCGGCAGTCCCTCGGCCTGGCTCGGCGAACAGTACGACCATCTCCTGCAGCGGCTCGACGGCCGCTTGCTCACCCGCATGGATCAGGAGCGCGAGCCGCAGCGTCGGGCGCGGCTGTTCGGTTTTCCGCGGCAGATGGCGGGGCTGAAGGAAAACCTGCTGCAGTTCGTGCGCGACACCTTCGAGGGCACCGGCTATGACCGGCCGGTGATGCTGCGAGGGGTCTACTTCACCAGCGGTACCCAGGAAGGCACTCCGATCGACCGGATGATGGAAAGCCTCTCACGGGCCTATGGCATGCGTGTGAGCGAGGATGCTCCGGCGGTCGCGTCGGCCGGGCAGGGCCGCAGCTACTTCATCCATCGGCTGCTGAAGGATGTCGTGTTTCCGGAGTCGGGCCTGGCGGGTGTGAACTGGCGCTTCGAGGTTGGACGGGCGGTGGCCCAGAACGTCGCCTACCTGTTGCTGCTGGGGGTTCTGGCGGTCGTGGTGGCGGGCTGGTTCACCAGCTACCAGTACAACCGGGCCTACCTGGCGGACGTGGAAGCCAGCCTGGATGCCCACGCCGAAACGGCCACCAGCCCGATTCCCGGCGACGCCGGGCTGGACGAGGTCCTCGGTCGCCTCGATGCCCTCGGGCAGGTGGCCCAGGAAGCCAACCGCTACCGGGAGGACGTGCCCTTTTTGATGGGGTTGGGGCTCTACCGGGGTGGATCCGTTGGGGACGCGGCCAACCAGGCCTACCTGCAGGGCGTCCGGGAGCTGCTGGTGCCGCGGGTGGTCCTGTTGCTCGAACAGCGGCTGCGTTCCACCGCTACCCCGGCCACCGAGATCTACGCCTATCTCAAGGGCTACCTCATGCTCGCCGATACGACGCGCCTTGACCGGGACGAGCTGAACGCCATCGTGCGCAGCGCCCTGGCCGGGACGTTCCCGGAACGGCGCGCCATCGCCCTGGCACTGGCGGAGCATTTCAGCGCCTATTCGGCCAGTGCCCGGTCGTTTCCCGCGGTGGAGGCGGACGGGGACCTGGTGGCCCAGGCACGCGCTTCCCTGCAGCAGGCGTCGATACCGGCCCTGATGCTGCGGCGGCTGGAGAGCGTCTACGACGAGCAGCACCGCCATGCCCTGCGCCTGGATGTTCAGGCCGGCCTGGGAGGCGATCTGGTGTTTCGCCGGCACAGCGGGATTTCCATGTCGGAACCGGTGCCGGCGTTGTATACCCGGGCGGGTTTCGAACACATCACCGGCGACGTGGGTGGCGATCTGGTGGACCAGTTCATGGCTGACCGCTGGGTGTTCGGCGAGGATACGCTGCCCAGCGGCCGTGCGGCCCGGCTGGAACTGGCCGAGGACTTCATACAGCGGTACGAGGAATCCTACATCGAGTTCTGGGAGGCGTTGCTGGAGGACCTTGAGCTCGCTCCTCTGCTGGAGGTCGATCAGGCAGTCGACCTGCTGGCGGCGCTGACCGGCCCCACCTCGCCATTGCGGCGACTGATGAATACCGCCCATGAACAGACACGGTTCCCGCCCCCGGAGAACGATGACGATGGTCCCGGAGGGCGGATCGGTGCCCTGCTCGGTTTCGTGGACCAGGCCACGGGGGATGGCGGGCCGCGGCCCGGGGCACGCATCGACGAGCATTTCCGGCAGTTTCACCAGTATGTGGCCGGCGACAACGGGGAAGCCCCCATGGAAGGCCTGATTGACATGCTCGATCAGCTCTACAGCGAGTTGAGCGGGTTCGGCAGCGGGTTCGGCGATGAGGACGCCATGACCCTGCTGGGGCGGGAAGGAGGCGACACCCTGCGCCGGCTGCAGGCGGAGGCGGCCCGGACCCCGGCCCCGTTCGACGGCTGGCTGGAGGCGCTGGCGGGTTCGGGGCAGGAAGTCGCGCTGCGCAATCTGCGCACGCAACTCAACCAGCGCTACCGCAGCGCCGTGCTTCCGGTATGTGAAGAGTTGACCGCCGGGCGCTATCCCTTCGAAGCCGGCAGTGGTCGGGACATCGCGCCCAGCGATTTTTCCCGCCTGTTCGGTCCGGGGGGCGTCATGGAGGCATTCTTCCAGGAAAACCTCGCTCCCCTGGTTGATACGTCCGGGCAGCGCTGGAACTGGCGAAGCGGTGAAGCGGCGCAGCTGGGCATTCCCCGTTCGGTGCTGGATCAGTTCCAGCGCGCCCGTCTGATCCGTGAACTCTTCTTCCGTGGCAACGGCGAAGGGCCGAGGACTACCTTCGAACTGACACCGCGCTATCTGGATGCCCGGGCGCGACAATTCCGCTTCGCCATGGGCGACCAGTCGCTGACCTATCGGCATGGTCCGCCGCTCGCGGAGCGATTCGCCTGGCCGGGGGATGGGGGAACGACCACCTCCGTGGCGTTCGAGGATCGGGGCGGGCAGCGGCCCAACCGGGAGTATGCAGGCGGCTGGGCCTGGCTCCGGGCGATCGAGGACGCGGATCCGGCGGCTGAATCGGATACGGCCTATCTGGCGAACTTTGACGTTGACGGGTATTCGGCGCGGGTGCTGGTGCAGTTCGACTCTGCGCGCAATCCGCTGCGCAACGCCGATTGGCGTCGCTTCCGCTGCGCCGGGGGGCTGTGAGGCATGATGGAGACCGGGAGCCAGGGGCTGGGGTTTCACGGCAAGCTACCGGCCCGCGGGGACTTCGTCCGGCGCCGTGTTTCCGGTGATTTCCTGCAGAACTGGGATCCCTGGCTGGAACGCTGCATTCACCAGTCCCGGCAGCAACTCGGCGAAGCATGGCTGGATGCGTACCTCACCAGCCCGATATGGCGCTTTGCCCTGATCGCCGGTGTCTGCGGCGACCTCCCCTGCACGGGTGTGCTCATGCCCAGTGTCGACGCGGTCGGTCGGTACTACCCCCTGACGCTGGTTCGCACACTGCCCCGCGACAGCGCGCTGCTTTCTCTCGCGACGGAAGAGCATGCCTGGTTCGAAGCCCTGGAACGACTGGCGCTGAGCGCGCTGGAAGGGGAGGAGGACTTCGACCTGGAGGGATTCGATCAGTCCGTGCAGGATCTTGGCCGGCGGCTTGCTCCCAGGGTTGCCGAGGCGCATTCCCGGTTGCTGGAGCCCCCGCGGGGTCCGGCGCGCTTCCGGCTGCCATCGCTGCAGGAACTGCCATCCGCCCTTCTGGCCATGCAGCAGGCGCTGCTTGTCCGGGAGGGTGGCTTCAGCCTCTGGTGGACAGAGGGTTCGGAGCGGATCGCCCCCTGCCTGTTCGTGCACCCGGGCCTGCCCGACGTGGAGCAATTCGCTGCCATGATCGACGGTGAGTGGCACCGGCACGGGTGGGAGAGCCGTACTGTGCGCTGGCAGGACGTCGCGCCAGGCACGGCGGCGCCACCACCGGTAGCAACGCCCGCGCCGCCGCGGCTGCGTTCTGCCGGCGTCAGTCATGTCGGCAAGGTGCGGCAGGTCAACGAGGACGCCTGGCTGGATCGCCCGGATCTGGGCCTGTGGGTGGTGGCGGACGGCGTGGGCGGACATGCAGCGGGAGATGTCGCCAGCCGCAGCGTGGTGGATAGCCTCCAGTCCGCCGGTTCCGGTGGTGACCTGCAGCAGAGATTGAACTCGGCGCGGGAGATGCTCGAGGTCGCCAACCGCCACCTGGCCGTTGCCGCGGCACGTCCGGATCGGCCGGTGAAAAGTGCGAGCACGGTGGTGGCACTGTTGACGGGAATCGGGGAGTGTTGCTGGCTGTGGGCCGGGGACAGTCGCCTCTACCGCCTGCGGGACGGTATGCTGGAAGCCTGTACGCGGGACCACAGCGTGGTTCAGGAACTGCTGGACGAGGGGCAGCTCGATCCCACCGCCGCCAGGGACCATCCGCAGGCCAACGTGATCACCCGGGCAATTGGTGCCGCGGATACAGTGGTGGTGGAAAGCCGCTACTCGGACCTGCGGCCCGGCGACCGGTTTCTGCTCTGTTCCGACGGTGTCCACGGCAGCGTGGAGGAATCGATGATCGCCTCGGCTCTCTCCGGGGACTCCCCACAGTCCGCCGCGGATTCGCTACTGGCGGCGGTGCTGAGTGGAGAGGCCCGGGATAACTGCACTGCAGTAGTGGTGTTCTGCGACTGAAGGCGGGAAGCCGGCAATGACGGACGATGATACGGACAGGACACGGACTGGTGGCGGCGGTCGTCCGCAGCCGGACGACCGGACGCGCGTGGGCGAGGCCGGCGATCAGGATGCCACGTGCCTGGAGCAGTCATCGGCGGAGGACGATACCACGCGGGTCTCCTCGCCGGAGGATGCGACCCGGGTTTCGCCCGCGCAGGAGACGGGGGAGGACGCAGCGGGGGAGCGTACCTCCGGAACGACCTCCAACTGGGAGCGTCCGGATCTGTGGAGTGCGCCTTCGGCCGGCGTCATCGGCCCGGGTGCGACGATCAAGCAGCGCTTCGTCCTGGAGGAGCTGATCGGCCAGGGAGGGATGGGGGCGGTCTACCGCGCCCGGGATCTGCGCAAGGAGGAGGCGCAGGACAGTGAGCCCCACGTCGCCCTCAAGCTCCTCAGCGACGAATTCCGCCAGCATCCGGACTCCCTGGTCGCGCTCCAGCGCGAGGCCAAGAAGGCGCAGGTGCTCGCGCACCCCAATATCGTCACGGTCTACGACTTCGATCGCGACGGTACGCAGGTCTTCATGACCATGGAATACCTCCAGGGCGATCCGCTGGATGCGGTCATTCGCCAGCGTGGCGCTATCGGCGGCCTACCGCAGAAGGAAGCCCTGCCCATCATTGACCGCATGTCCCGGGGGCTGGCCTACGCGCATCAGGAAGGCATCGTCCATTCCGACTTCAAGCCCGGCAATGTGTTCCTGACCAGGGAGGGCAACGCCAAGATCCTGGATTTCGGAATCGCCCGCGCTGCCCGGGTCGGTACCGGCGCTACGGGAGACCAGACGCGCTTCGACCCCGCCACCATCGGCGCCATCACCCCGGCCTATGCCAGCGCCGAAATGCTGGAGGGCGACGTCCCTGAACCGGCGGACGATGTCTACGCCCTGGCCTGCGTCGCCTACGAGCTGCTTACCGGGAAGCACCCGTTCCTGGACGAGTCCGGCCGCAAGCTGCCCGCCGACGAGGCCGCTCGCCGGGGGCTGAAGCCGGTCCCGCTGCGCAACGTGCCGAAACGCGTGTCACGGGCCGTTCAGCGCGGTCTGGCGGCACGCCGGGAAGACCGCTTTCCCGACGCCGGTATGTTCCTGGAAGCGATCAAGCCGCCGGCACGGCTTGGGCGAACCGTGGTCGCGTCGCTGGCGATACTCGTCCTGGTGGCCGCGGCTTCCTGGTGGATGATCATCCGCGAGGCGGACATGCTGGTCAGCCTGGACGACCTGCCGGACAGTCTCGATGAGTCCAGGGAACTGATTCTGGAGGGTGATCGCTATCTCGAGGCCGGCGACGCGCCCCAGGCGCACCGGCAGTACACCCTGGCCTGGGAGCAGGTGGAGGAACAGGACGGTATCAGCTCGCGGGACCGGGATCGCCTGCGGGTCCTGGTGGATCGTCACACCGACGCGGTATTCGATCACTACGTCCGTGAGGCGCAGAGGGAGGACCTGGACGAATTCTCCCTCGAGCTGTTGCGGATCAGCCTGGAGTCCCTGGAACGCTCCGAGCTTGGAACCAGGCGTGACCAGCTGCGTGAGGCCCTCGAAAAGGTCAATGACCGGCTGGATGGCGAGTAGCGGTTGACGGCGGTACCGGGTCGCCGGCGAGCCAGGCCAGGACCCGGGGCCATTGCTCCTCCCAGCAGCACCCGTGGTGATAGCCGGGTACCACCGTCAGGCGGGCATGGGTCTCCTGGCGCAGACCACGACGTACCACGTCCGGCGGGACGACGGTGTCACGGCCGCCGGCAAAGTGCCACTGGCGCACCCCAGGGTCGAGGGGCGGCTGCCGCGTGACGTGCAGCGAACCGGTGAGGGGCAGGTAGCCGTGATGGCGGGTCCATGCGTCATGGTCCAGGTTTGCGGCGATCGTGACCAGTGCCGTCACATCCTCCCGCCGCCCGGCGAGCAGTCGTGCCAGAGTGCCCCCCCCGCTGTACCCGATCAGGACCAGCTCCTTCATGCCGTTGGCCTCTGCGAGACGGTTCAGCGCTGCGTCCATGGTCTCCACAACCTGCTCTGAATAGCGTGCGTCCGTCCACTGCAGTGGGTGGCAGGCTGTCTCCATCGGGTGACGGGCGTAGCAGGGTCGATGCAGCAGCAGCCGCGGGGCCGTGTCCAGGTCCATCAGCGCCAGGGTCAGGCGTCCTCTCGGCGTCGGGTCCCGGCTGCGGATCCGCCCGCCTGCTGTCCACGGCGTGCCGTCGCCGGTCAGGTAGATGTGCCAGCGCCCCCCTTCGGGGGTTCCTGAGGGCGGGCGGTAGACCGTGAGTGGCCATCCGTCGGCGTTGATTTCCAGGACCTCGTAGCCTCGCTCCTCGGCTGCCTCCAGGTGAAGGGCTGCCGGGCCGGCACATGCTGTCAGGAGGAGCATTGCGAGCACCGCAAGAACTGGCAGGGTCCCATGCCCGGATGCCACATCCCGGCCCGGCAGCCATGAATCTGCAGCTCCCTCGTGCACCGGTGGCTTCCCGTGGAAATGCGCACTCGCCACAGCGGAACCACTGCCGCAGAACGCATTTCGGCCATCGACATGCGGTATGGCTACACCCCCGCGAACGGCCGACGCCACCGGGGCGGCTACGCACCGCACCTTCCCGGATCGTGACCGTCGTCGTCGGGAAACCCTCAGCACTTCCCTAAGGCTGGCTGTCGGCGCGCGTCACCCGCTCGTACTTGGTGCCCGAGCAGGCGGGACAGGGTGGTACATGCCCGGCCTTGGTGAACTCCAGCACCTTGCTGCAGGCGAGACAGCGCAGCTGTCCCGGCCCGGTGATCTCGCCCGTGTGCCAGCGCGCGGCCCGGGCCAGCGTCTCATTGAACTCCTGCAGCTCCAGCTTGGTGCGGTCCGCGATGCTGCTGAAGTTGTCGATCAGCCAGTTCTCGATCAGCTGCAGGTCCATGCGGAACCAACCCGCCAGGTCGTCATCCCGGTGGCTCAGGTAGCGCGCCGCATCCTCCACATCGCGCCGGATGTATTCGCTGATGCGCTCCGCTTCCTCCCTGGTCAGCTCGCCGAGTTCCACCGCGCGCTCGCGGGCACGCCGCAGCGCATCCCTCAAGCGCGGACGGGCCTCCTCGCCGGCCTTCTCCATGGCCTCGGTTACGCGCTCCAGCATGTTCTCGTAGGCCTTTGGCTGGTGCTTGTCGTCTTTGTCCGTCATCCGGGCTCCTTCGGGTGTTCATGACTGCATTGTCGCTACGGGAGCCGGGTAATGCGATTCCCGTACTTGCCCTGATTCTACCATCGCGTGGCGTTGGCATTCCCTGGCGGAAGCTTAGTAGTATAATCCGCGCCTTTCCCCGCCGGCATGGGTCGGGGCCGCCAACGAACGTGCACATTCCCGGAACGACACCCAGCGATGGACGAGCACTACCAGCCGGAAACGATCGAGCGACGGGTACAGCAGCAGTGGCAGGAGACGAACGCCTTCCGCGTCCGCGAGGATCCGGGGCGGGAAACCTATTACTGCCTCTCCATGTTTCCCTACCCCAGCGGCAAGCTGCACATGGGGCACGTTCGCAACTACACCATCGGTGACGTGGTCAGCCGCTATCAGCGGATGAAGGGGCGCAACGTCCTGCAACCCATGGGCTGGGACGCGTTCGGCCTGCCCGCGGAGAATGCGGCCATGCAGAATCGGGTGCCCCCGGCCCGATGGACCCGGGAGAACATCCGCTACATGCGCGGGCAGCTGCAGCAGCTGGGGTTCGCCTACGACTGGTCCCGGGAGTTCGCGACCTGCGACCCGGATTACTACCGCTGGGAGCAGTGGCTGTTCACCCGCCTGTACCGCCGGGGGCTTGCCTACAAGAAGACTGCAACGGTGAACTGGGACCCGATCGACCAGACCGTGCTGGCGAACGAGCAGGTGGTTGATGGCAAGGGCTGGCGTTCCGGCGCCCCGGTCGAGCGGCGCGAGATTCCCCAGTGGTTCCTGCGCATCACCGGGTATGCAGAGGAGTTGCTTTCCGCCCTCGACGACATGCCCGGCTGGCCGGAGCAGGTCCGGGCGATGCAGCGGAACTGGATCGGACGTTCCGAAGGAGTGGAACTCGAATTCCCGGTGGAGGGGCGCGACGAGACCCTGACCGTGTATACCACACGGCCGGACACGCTGTTCGGCGTTACCTACATGGGACTGGCTCCGGAGCACCCGCTGGCCCGGGAACTTGCAGCCGGGGATCCGGACATGGCGGAGTTCATCGCGGAGTGCGGCCGCGCCGGGGTGGCCGAGGCCGCGGTCGCTACCATGGAAAAGCGGGGCCTGGATACCGGGCTGCGTGCCGTGCACCCGCTGACCGGCGATACCATCCCCATCTGGGTGGCCAACTTCGTGCTCATGGAGTATGGCTCCGGTGCCATCATGGCGGTGCCCGGACATGACCAGCGGGACTGGGAATTCGCCACCCGCTACGGCCTGCCCGTCAGACCGGTGATCGGGGGCAGTGACGGCAGTGTCCCGGACATGGATGCCGGAGCCATGGTGGACAAGGGGGTCCTGATCAATTCCGGCGAGTATGACGGCATGACGTCCGAGGAGGCGTTCGATGCCATCGCCGCCCGCCTGGAACGGGAGGGCCGGGGGCGTCGGCAGGTCAACTTCCGGCTGCGGGACTGGGGCGTATCGCGACAACGCTACTGGGGCGCTCCCATTCCGATGATTAACTGTCCCGCGTGCGGTACGGTTCCGGTACCCGATTCCGATCTGCCGGTGGAGCTCCCGGAGGACGTGGAGTTCGAGGGTGCAGGCTCCCCGCTGAAGAGGATGCCCGAGTGGTACCGGTGCACATGCCCCGAATGCGGCGGTGCGGCCGAGCGGGAGACGGACACCTTCGACACCTTCATGGAGTCCTCCTGGTACTTCGCCCGCTTCGCCTGCGCCGACAGCGAGACAGCCATGCTCGACGGGCGCGCCCGCTACTGGCTGCCGGTGGATCAGTACATCGGCGGCATCGAGCACGCCATCCTGCACCTTCTCTACGCGCGTTTCTATCACAAGGTGCTACGCGACGAGGGCCTGCTGGACTCCGACGAGCCGTTCACCAACCTGCTTACCCAGGGGATGGTCCTGAAGGACGGCGCCAAGATGTCCAAGTCCAAGGGCAACACCGTCGACCCCCAGGCGCTGGTGGAGCGCTACGGCGCCGACACAGTGCGGCTGTTCACTATGTTTGCGGCTCCTCCGGACCAGTCGCTGGAGTGGTCGGACAGTGGCGTTGAGGGCGCCTACCGTTTCCTCCGGAGACTCTGGGCCCTGGCCCGGGGTCACATCCTGCGGGGGGGCGCCGCGGGGCTCGATGCGGGCGTGCTTACCGACGAGCAGAAGGCCACCCGGCGCAAGGTCCACGAGACGATTCGCAAGGCCTCTGACGATATCGGGCGCCGTTTCACGTTCAATACTGCCATTGCGGCGGTGATGGAGTTGTTGAACACACTGTACAAGGCCGTCGACGACGATTCTCCCGCGGGCCGGGCAGTGATGCAGGAGGGGCTGGAGACGGCGGTGCTGCTGCTCGCGCCGATCGTGCCCCATGTCGCCGAGGAGATCTGGCAGGCCCTGGGGCATGAGCAGCCGGTGATCGACGCCACCTGGCCCGCGGCCGACGAGTCCGCGCTCGTCCAGGATCGCCTGCTGCTCGTGGTGCAGGTCAACGGCAAGGTCCGCGGCCAGATCGAGGTGACGCCTGAAGCTTCCCGCGAGGTGCTGGAGCAGGCGGCCCTGGATGAGCCCAATGTGCGCCGGTTCATCGACGGCAAGACGGTGCGCAAGGTCATCGTCGTGCCGGGACGGCTGATCAATGTGGTGGCCAGCTGAATCCGCCCCGGCAGGGCCGGGAGGCGTACTGGCCAGGCTTCTGTTCCGCGTCCTGATTCTGGCACTGGCAGCAGCGCTGGCGGCATGTGGCTGGCATCTGCGCGGCTCCGCGCCGGGAACGGCCTCCCTGGAGGGAGTGGAGGTCGCGGTGGATAGCCGTGTGGGGCGCAACGAACTCTACCGCGAGGTGCGCGTCGCCCTGGAGGCCGCAGGTGCCCGCGTGGTGGATACCGGAGCAGGCGTTCCCACCCTGCGGTTGCTGAACGAGAGCCGGTCGACGCAGCGTGTCGCCGGTGGCCGCGACGACGATATCCGCGAGAACGAGCTGCGTTACCGCCTGCGCTGGGAGTTGCTGGATGGGGACGGCGAGCGCCTGGCAGGCCCGGAACTGTTTCAGCAGGTGCGCAGCTACCGCTTCGAGCGCCAGGAGGTGCTCGGCAGCGAGGGCCGGGAGGATGCGCTGGTGAACGAGCTGCGACGGGACGCGGCGTTTCTGCTGGCCGATCGGGTACAGGCACTGACGGGAGAGCGCCGTGAGTGAACGGTCACCGCCGGGACCCGGGTACCATCGGGCGGAGCGACCATGCGACTGAAGCCCGGACGGCTTCCCTCCGCTCTGACGGCCGGGCTGGCGCCGATATACTGCATCAGCGGCGATGAACCGTTGCAGGTGCTTGAAGCGCAGGATGCCATTCGCGCACGCGCCCGCGAGCTGGGGCACGTGGACCGCGAGATCCTGCAGGTTGACGCCGGTTTCGACTGGAGCCGATTGGCCGCGGCTTCGGGGAACCTGTCCCTGTTCGGCGAGCGCCGCCTGCTGGAGCTGCGATTGCCCACGGCACGGCCGGGACAGGAGGGTGGCCGCGCCATTGCCGGTTACTGCAAGGCGCCGCCGCCGGACACGGTGCTGTTGATCACCACCGGGCGGCTGGACAGGAGTGCCGGGAAATCGGCCTGGGTCAACGCCATTGACAAGGCCGGAGTACTGGTCCAGGTCTGGCCACTCGGAGGCCGGGACCTCGCCGGTTGGCTGCGGCAGCGCATGCAGGGCGCCGGTCTGGATCCGAGCGCCGAGGCAGTGCAGCTGCTCGTGGAGCGCAGTGAGGGAAACCTGCTGGCGGCGGCCCAGGAAATCGACAAGCTGCGCCTGCTGCTGGGCAGCGGGCCCGTCTCGACGGAAGCGGTGCGCGGCGCCGTTGCCGACAGTGCCCGTTATGATGTCTTCGACCTGGGGGATGCCGTCCTGCAGGCCGACGTGCGGCGGACCCTGCGGGTGCTCCAGGGGTTGCGGGAAGAGGGTGAAGAGCCCACCCTTGTGTTGTGGTCGCTGAGCCGGGATGTGCGTGCGGTATGCTTGCTACGTGCCGGGGTCAGGGAGGACGAGGTATTGCGCAGCCTGAAGGTGTTTGGTCCCAGGCAGGCCCTGGTGCGGGCGGCCTCCAGGCGCGGCAGCGCCTGGGACTGGGCGATGCTGCTGCATCGTTGTGCCCGGGTGGACCGGATCATCAAGGGGGCCGAATCCGGGAATGCCTGGCAGGCCCTGCGCGAGCTCGGCGTCGCCATTGCCATGTGCCCGGACGGGACGGCCATCCACCACGCGGGCGCTTGATGCGGGATCGAGGGAAGACGTGGAAGCCATGAAAGACTATATGCTGACAGTGGGCGAACAGGCCCGCGCAGCGGCACGCATGATGGCGCGCGCCGAGGCCGGCGCCAAGAATGCGGCACTGGAGGCGATCGCGGCGGCGCTGGAGGCGGCGGAAGCGGAACTCTCCGCGGCCAATTCCCGGGACCTGGAAGCGGGGCGCAGGAACGGCCTCGAGCCCGCATTGCTGGACCGCCTGGAACTCACACCGCCGCGCATTGCAGCCATGGCGGATGGGGTGCGGCAGGTGGCCGCCCTCCCGGATCCCGTTGGGGCGATCGCCGATCTCGTTCAGCGTCCGTCCGGTATCCAGGTGGGGCGCATGCGCGTGCCCCTCGGCGTGATCGGCATCATCTACGAATCCCGGCCCAACGTGACCGCCGACGCCGCGGCGCTTTGCCTCAAAGCCGGCAACGCTGCCGTGCTGCGTGGTGGATCGGAGGCGTTCCATTCCAATACCGCGATCGCCGGGTGCATTCGCACCGGCCTGGAGGAAGCGGGGCTGCCCGCCGACGGCGTGCAGCTGGTGGCAACCACGGATCGTGCCGCCGTCGGGGCCCTGATTACCATGGACGAGTACGTGGACGTGCTGGTTCCCCGGGGCGGCAAGGGACTGATCGAACGGATCAGCCGGGACGCGACCGTGCCGGTGATCAAGCACCTGGACGGAGTCTGCCACGTCTACATCGACGACCGGGCGGATGACGACAAGGCCATTGCCATTGCCGTCAATGCCAAGACGCACCGGTACGGCGTATGCAACGCCATGGAAACCCTGCTGTTGCATCGCGGCATCGCGGAGCGGGTGCTCCCGGCACTGGCACGGCGCTACGGGGAGGCGGGGGTCGAGCTGCGCGGCTGCCCGGACAGCCGTGCCCTGGTGACAATGATGCTTCCGGCCACGGAGGAAGACTGGGGTGCCGAATACCTGGCGCCGGTGCTGGCGGTGCGGATTGTAGCCGGGCTGGACGAGGCCATGGCGCACATCGCCCGCTATGGTTCCGCCCATACCGATGTCATCGTCACCGAGGATTACAGCCGGGCGTGGCGGTTCCTGCGGGAAGTGGACTCCAGTTCCGTGATGGTGAACGCGTCCAGCCGCTTTGCCGACGGTTTCGAGTACGGCCTCGGGGCGGAGATCGGCATCAGTACCGACAAGCTGCACGCCCGTGGCCCGGTGGGCCTCGAGGGGTTGACCACACAGAAATGGGTCGTGCTGGGAGATGGACATGTGCGCAGCTAGGGAGACGCTGATCTATTCGCACAGGGCTCTGCGGAGCCATGCGGGCGCGCTGGCAAGAACGCCGCCTTGCCCCCAGACATGCTGTAAAGCCAGCGTCCCATGCGAATAGATCAGTGTCCCCCTGGTGTCGTGATCCATGGGTTCGACAGCGGTCGGAGCCAGTGCACGCCCTGCCGGCCAGGCCCGGCGACGAGTCATGGCCGCAGCCATGGCGAGGAGCCGCAACACCGCCTTGGCGGCCCGCAGAAAGGGGGCGGACCCACGGATCACGACACCGGAATGGTGCCGCCCCGCGCGTGGAACGGGCTGCGGCCAGCCTGACGATGGCAAGACTGATCGGTGTATTCGGCGGTACTTTCGATCCGGTTCACAACGGGCATCTGCGCACGGTGCTGGATGTGGTGGAGGCAGGCAACCCGGACGAACTGCTCCTGATTCCATGCCATGTCCCGCCGCATCGGGGCGATCCCATGGTTGCCTCACGGCAGCGCCTGCGTATGCTTGAGCTGGCCGTCGCCGGGGAGCCCCGCTTCCGGGTGGACGACCGGGAGCTGCGGCGTGACGAACCTTCCTACACGGTCGATACGCTGGTGTCCCTGCAACGGGAGCATCCCGGGGATCGCTTCTTCCTGGTGCTGGGGATGGACAGCTTCCTTGGCCTGCCGCGCTGGCATCGCTGGCGGGAACTGGGAAAGCTCGCCCACATGGTGGTGATGAGCCGGCCCGATACCGCCACGAGCGCCTCCGGGGAACTGGCCCGGTGGCTTGCCGGCAGGCAGACCGGCGACTGGCGGCAGTTGCGCACCGGGCGTGCGGGCCGGGTGCTGTTCCAGGAAGTGACCCAGCTTGCCGTCTCCGCGACCGATGTGCGCCGTCGTCTGGCGAACGGGGGCTCTGCCCGCTATCTCATGCCCGAAGCGGTTTGGGGCTATATTCAGGAGGAGGGGCTGTACGGTGCGGTCACGGCCCTGAGCGAGCCGGGCGGAGTCAATCCCGGGGAGGCGTGACCGCGGTTGCGGTGTGCGGGAACGGATGCGCAATCGTATCGTGGAGGTGAGTATCAGCACGATGCAGGACGGAAGCGAAGAAGCGAGCAGACGGTTGCAGGACTCGGTCCTGGAGGCGCTTGAAGACATGAAGGCCATTGATCCGGTGAGTCTGAACGTGCGCGGTCGCACGGGTATCACCGATTTCATGTTCATTGCCTCGGGTAACTCCAACCGCCACGTCAAGGCGATTGCCGATCGCGTGGTGGAGAACGTGCGCCGGGCGGGTGTTCGGCCGCTCGGCGTTGAAGGTGAACAGGCGGCGGAATGGATTCTGGTGGATCTCGGCGACGCAGTGGTGCATGTCATGCTGCCGCGGGTACGGGAGCTGTATCGGCTTGAGCGGATCTGGGGGCTGGATGCGCCCGAGGATGCTGATGGACAGCAGACCGGTTGAAGGGTGGTCCCCGTTCGTGTGCCGCCAGTGGGGAATGCTTCCCACGGGCGGTCGGTGATGCGGCTGCGGATCATCACGGTCGGCCAGCGAATGCCCGACTGGATCGCCCAGGGCTTTCGCGAGTACGCGGGCCGGTTTCCGCCCGCCCTGGGACTGGAACTCCGGGAACTGCCCCCGGGGGACCGCGGCCGGGGGGGCGACCCGTCGCGGGCCTGCGCAGTGGAAGGGAAACGGCTGCTGGAAGCCGTGCCGAAGGGCGCACGCATGGTGGCACTGGACGTGGAAGGCCGGCAGGAGACGACGCCGCAGGTTTCCCGGCGGTTGGCGGGATGGATGCAGGATGGCCAGGACGTCGCCTTCCTGGTCGGGGGGGCGGATGGCCTGGCGGCGGATGTGCTGGACGCATCCCATGACCGGTGGAGCCTGTCGCCGCTGACTCTGCCGCACATGCTGGTCCGGGTGGTGCTCGCGGAGCAGCTGTATCGCGCATGGACGATCCTGGAGAATCACCCGTACCACCGCTGACGGCCGCGGCCGGCGCCTTGTCGCAATACCGCAGCCACAACGAGAGGGCCTATGCAATCCGACCATCCCGATATCTATCTTGCATCGCAGTCACCACGGCGGGAGGCCCTGCTGAGGCAGGCAGGCATTGCCTTCCGGCAGTTGCAGGTGGCCGTGGATGAATCGCGGCGCAGCGAGGAAGAATCTCCCGAAGTGTTTGTTCTGCGCCTCGCGCTGGAGAAGGCCCGGGCCGGCTGGCACCAGGTCCGGGAACGGGAGCCGTTGCCCGTGCTCGGGGCGGATACGGTGGTGGCGCTGGATGACGAACTGTTCGGCAAGCCACGGGATCGGGACGACGCGATCGCCATGCTGGAGCGACTCTCGGGTGAGAGTCACCGGGTGCTGACCGGCGTCGCCCTGGTGGATGACCGGGAGGCGACCAGGCTGAGTTTCAGTACCGTCACCTTCCGCCCCCTTTCCCGGGCCGAAGTGGAATGCTACTGGGATACCGGTGAACCGGCGGACAAGGCTGGTGCCTATGGCATACAGGGCCTCGGAGCGGTGTTCATCGAGCACCTGGAAGGCAGCTACTCCGGGGTAACCGGGTTGCCGCTCTTCGAGGTGGCGGACCTGCTGGACGAGTTCGGGATCGATTTTCGCCGGCACTGGTAGGCCCGGGTACGGGAATGCCTCCCGGAAAAGCCG
>SLLM01000238.1 GCA_007134055.1 Ectothiorhodospiraceae bacterium
CCGGCGTGCTGCTGAGCGTGACGCCCCGGGTGAATGCGGGTGGCATGGTCACGATGGAGGTGACCCAGGAGGTGAGCAACGTCTCCGCCACCGAGTCCTCGGATATCGACTCGCCGACCATAGCCACCCGTGACATCAGCAGCACCGTTGCGGTGCAAAGCGGCGAGACCATCGTCCTCGGGGGATTGATCCGCGAGAACCGGCGCGCCCTGGACCGCGGCATTCCGGGGCTGATGAACCTGCCGCTGCTGGGCTACCTCTTCCGGCAGTCCGAGGAATCGGTGCTGCGCACCGAGCTGATTGTCCTGCTCACGCCCCGGGTGGCGGGCGACCAGGAAGGGGCCCGTGCCATCACCGAGGAGTTCCGCAACCGCATGGAAGGCTTGCAGGAGGGGCTGGATCGCTGGCAGGGTTCGCGCGGTGATTCCGGGCCTGTCCAGCAAGGCGACTGAGACCACAAAGTAAGCGGAGTGACCATGAAGCCAATCGTTGCGCCTGCAGTCCTATCGGTTCTGCTTCTCGTGCCGGCTATGGCCGGTGCCGAAGAGTTGCCTGCCGACGCCGTTCTAGTCAGCGACCTGGAGGTTGCGGTGTCGGTTGCAGACCTGGAGTCGGCCTTGTGGGGCATGCCCGCGACACAGCGTCGGCAGATCGAGCGGAATCCGTCGAATCTCGAAAGCATGCTGGACTCGCTCTATCTCAACCGGGTCCTCGCCGCAGAGGCAAGGGAACAAGGGTTTGATCAGGACGATATTGTCCGGTTGCGCCTGCAGCAACGGCGTGAGGCCGAAGTCTCCCGGCTCTGGCTGCGTGACCAGGACGAGGCGCCTACCTGGGAGGAGGTTGAGCGGGATCGTGACCCCGAGCTGAACGAAGCGGCCTTGCAAGAGTGGCTGGACGGGCTGGACTGATGCGAAAGAATGGTTACCGGAATCGGCCAGCCACCTGCCCTGCGGAAGGTCTCCGTGGGCGCTGAAACGCCCCGGGATGCGGTCGCCGCATTACGTGCGGGGCGCTTCGACGAAGCCGCCCGACTGGCCGGCGCGCTATACCGGGAAGACCCGAATAACCTTTCCATTCTTCAAGTTCTGGGGGCAACTGCCGGGTGGCGCGGAGATCACCGGGAGGCGCTTCGATGGTTCGATAGAGCCGCTCGGCTCGCCCCAGGGCAACCGATGCTGGAGATCAGCCGCGCCGCTGCCCTGGGACACCTGGGACGCAACGACGAGGCGGTTGACGCCTGCGCGCGTGCGCTAGAGGGCGCCCCCGGTCAGCCGTTCGTCCTTGTTGCCCTGGGGAATGCGCTGCGTGATGCGGGGCGGCCGGCCGAAGCGGCGGATGCCTATCAGCGCGCGCTTAGAGCGGACCCCTCGGATCAAAAGGCACTCCTGGGATTCGCTGCGCAGCGTTATCAGGAGGGTGACGTGCAGACTGCGGGGGGGCTCTACCAGCGGGCCGCGGCCGTGCGCAGGGACGGCCCGGCCCTTCACGGTCTTGCTCTCTGTGCCCACGCGGCCGGTGACCTCCAGCGAGCGGAATCCCTGGCCCGGGAGGCGGCAGAAGTCGCTCCCGGCTATGAGCCTGCCCGGAGGTTCCTCGCCGTGCTGCTCTTCCGTCAGGGTCGTGGCCCCGCCGCGCTGGCGGTTACGGAGGATTACCGAGAGCGCCGTCCGGGTCGGCCAGAACCGTTGAGGTTGCAGGCGGAAGTGGCAGAGCTACTCGGCGATCCGGCCCTGCGCGCGCGGGTATTGCAGGAGCTGTTGGCCCTGGTGCCACAGGATCGCGAGGCCCGCCTGCAGCTCGCCAGCCTCCAGATCAGTTACCAGGACGGTAAAGCCGCGGAGACAACCCTGTCTGCGCTGCGGTCCACAGCCAGGAATGACGCCGAGGTGGCTCGGCTCTTCGGGCTGGCGCTGCGGCGCCAGGAACGTTTCCGCGACGCCCAGGCGTTTCTCGACCGCGCCAAAGCACTGCGCCCGGATGACCCCCACGTCCTCCTGGCCGGCTTCCGCCTGGCCCAGGAGCTCTGTGACTGGGAGCGTATCGAGGCCCTGGGTCCGGCTCTGCGGGACGTGGCCGAGGCGCCGCCGCCCGGCAATGCCTGGTATGCCCTCTCGATGCCGCTGGATGTCCGGCAGCAAGCAGCATTTGCCGATGCCACCTCCGCGCGGATCGCTGAGGGGGTGCCCTCTCCCCGGCCTGCGGCAGCGGCGAATGGTGACGAAAGACTAACCATCGGCTACCTCACGGCGGATGTGAACGAACACCCCAGCATGCATCTCATGGGCGGCATCTTCGCGCGGCACGACCGGGAACGTTTTCGTGTCGCGGTGTTTTCCGTCGGCCCCCGGGAGACGGGGGACGGGACGCCTTGGACCGACCAGGTGCGACGGGATGCGGACGCCTTCCATGATGGTTTCCACCAGTCCGACGACGCCTTGGTGGACGTGATCCGCAACGAGGGGGTCGATGTGCTCATCGACGCCGGCGGGCACACGCTCCGGAGTCGGCAGGGCGTACTGGCCCGCCGCCCGGCGCCGATCCAGATCGGGTTCATGGCCTATCCGGGCAGTGTGCGCGCCCCGTGGATCGACTACATCGTCTCCGATGGCATCGTCCTGCCGGAAAGCCTCGAACCGGTCTTCTCCGAGAAGCCGCTCCGCATGCCGGTGACCTATCTGCCGACCCAACTCAGCGATTCCGATCCGGACACCCCGCCGGACCGGAACGACCTTGGCTTGCCTGGCGATGCCTTTGTGCTCGCGTGCTTTTGCAGTCATTACAAGCTGACGGCGGCGGCCTTCCGGGTCTGGATGCAGGTGCTCCGGTCCTCCTCGGGCTCTGTGCTCTGGTTGCTGGATGGCCCGGATCCAGTCCGATACAACCTGCGCACGGCCGCTGAGCGGGAAGGAGTGGACCCTGGATGCCTGGTGTTCGCCCCGCGTCTGCCCCGGCGCGAACACCTGAGTCGGCTCGCTGCTGCTGATCTGGCCGTCGATACGGAAATTTACGGGGGCCACACTACTACGGTGGATTCCTTGTGGGCCGGTGTTCCGGTGGTGACGCGCTGCGGCGAGGGTTTTGCCTCGCGCGTGGCGGCGAGCCTGCTGGATGCCGCAGGGCTGCCGGAACTCGTCACCAGGGACTGGGCGGAGTATGAGGCTCTCTGTAACGAGCTTGCCCGGGATCGGCAGCGGCTGGATGCACTGCGGGCACGTCTGGCCCGTCGCCGGGAGCTGCCGCTGTTCGACGCTGAGGGTTACGTCCGCAGTCTGGAGGACGGTCTGCTCCAAGCGTGGGAGCGGCGTCGGCAGGGAGAGAATCCCGTCGCTCTGCGCGCGCGAAACCACTACTCCTGACGCGGACGTTTACCGGAATGCGTCCCGTCCTGACTACAACCCTGGAGATGCGGCCCGGCCGCGGATGGAGAGTTGATGTCTGTCGGACGTAATGACCCTTGCCCCTGTGGCAGCGGTAAAAAGTACAAGCGCTGTTGTCTGCCAATGGAGCAGGCGAGCCGCAGTGTCGCCCAGTCCATGCCGACCTCGGTGGGCCTGGAGGAGATGCTGCGGAGCGCCACGGGCCACTTGCAGGCTGGCCATGCCGCAGACACCGACCGCGTCGCCTCGGAGATACTGCGCGTAAGCCCGGGCCATCCGGAGGCGCTGCACCTGAAAGGACTGGCAGCACGCGCCTGGGGCGACCTGGATACCGCCGCAGAGTATGTGTTGCAGGCGGTACGCGCGGACCCTGGAAACCCCGGTTATCACGCGAACATGGGTGTGCTGTTCGGCGAGATGGGACGCCCTGCGGAGGCGCTTCGCGCCTTCCAGCAGGCATCTCGGCTCGACCCGGAGAACCCCCAGCTTCACTACAATGCGGGTAACCAGTACTTGGCCCTGGGTGAGTGGGCAGCGGCACGCGACACCTTCGAGCGTGCGCTGGAGCTTGCGCCTGAGAATGCACCCGCGCATGGCAACCTCGCCTATGCCCTGCATCGCCTGGGTGATCTGGACGGGGCTGCGCGGGCGGCACGTCGGGCAGCCGAGCGCGAGCCCGGTTCCGCGGCACCTTGGCTGACGCTGGGGGCCATCGCCATGAGCCAGGGGGACCCCGGACAGGCGTTGCGTGCCTATGACGAAGCGCAGCGCCGCAACCCCAACATGGGCGAAATCTTCCAGGAGAGAGCCCGTGCACTCGCCATGCTGGGTCGTCACGAGGAGTCGGGGGAGGCGCTCCGGACGTTTCTGGATATGGCGCCCGATGACCCCGGGCGCGGCAGCCGGGCATTGGAGGCATTGCAGCTGGTGCCGGGCTTCGAGCTCGCGGAACACGCCCGTCGCGCCCGGGAATGGGCCAACCGCCACCCGGTCCGGGAGGCTATGCGCTCCCCCGCGGACGATGGTGATGGTCCACTGCGGGTGGGGATGATGCTTCCGGACCCCCGCCATCCGCGCTGTGCGGGCTGGATTATTCCCCTCCTGGCCGCGCATGACCCGGCTGCCGTCAGCGTGACGGTCTACTCGGCGACCGAAAAGCCTGAGGGCTTCCCCCATGGATGGCGCAACATTGCCCGGCAGCCCGCCCGCGTCGTAGCAGAGCAGGTAGTCGAGGATGACACCCGCATTCTCGTGGACCTTCTCGGTCACGCCGCCGCCTGGGCCAGCGAGGGTACGCTGGGTGTGCTCCGTCGTCGACCGGCGCCGGTGCAATTGCTCTGGAGCGGCGCCGGGACTACCGGCACTGATGCGTTTGACGCCGTTCTGTTCGATGCGGTCGGGCTGCAAGCCGGTGATGAGCAGACATTCCTCGAGCCGGTAGCCCGGGATGAAATCCCCTACGCACTTCTGGCCGGAGCTGGTGCCGACGACGAGTTGGACGAGACCGGGGGCGATCTGATCATGGGCGCACCGGCTCCGGCCGCTGCACTTAACGACGATCTGCTCGCTGCCTGGGCCGCGATCATGTCCCGGGTGCCGGAGGTGCAGCTCCACTTGGTACACCCGGAGTATTCAGTGGAGAGCCTGCGCCGGGCCGTATATGCGCGGCTGGAGGGGGCGGGCCTGACTGGCGCACGGGTACACGTGATGGCGCCGGAGGGCGGTGAGCCCTACTGGCAGAAAATGAGCCTGGTGCTGGATACGCCGCCCCGCTCCCTGGGCACGGCCCTGCTTGGCCCCCTGGCCGCCGGTTTGCCCTGCCTCGTGCTTGCCTCAGGACCGCCCTGGAGTCGCACCGGCGCCTCCCTGGTTCGTGCCACCGCCAGCGACGAGACAGTCGCGGAGAGTATGGATGCCTACGCAGAGACGGCAGTCGCGCTTCTGCAGTCGGGTGCGCGGGGGCTTGCTGATTCACGCAGCGAACGACGTAAGCGAGTGACTGGCTCGCCGTTGGCCGACCTTCCCGGCGCCGCTCGTCGCCTGGAAGCGCTCTATGCAAGGCTCTGGTCGGAGCGGCTGCCCGTGTGAGGGTGACCCCCGGACAGGAGGCAAGAATGCGGGTTCTGCTGGTCGGTCGAACGGAGTCCATCGACAGTCATCTCGCTGAAACTGATGCCGCCCCCGGGGATTTCCTCGTTCTGGAGGGGGTTCCGGCTGATGCTACCGCGCCCGATCGGGACTACCCGACAAGAACGTTCCATCTTGCCGGGCTGGAAGCCCCCCGGACCGTTGTCAGGACGCAGGCGCGGGCGCCGTTCGTCCGCCACCTGATGGAAGGCCGGCCGGCCGCGGTGCACCTGCTGGAGGTGGACCACTGGACCCTCGAGCTGGCCTGCATCGCATCGCTTTTCCGCCTGCCGGTGCTGCTGGATGTGGCTGGGCATTCCGGGCTGCTCGCGGAGCCTGAGGCCTTGCCGAGGGTGGGGGAGATACTCGCCCGGACGGAGGCCTTCCGCGCGCGGGAGGGCGAGCCAGTCCCGGACGTCGTGCCCCGGCAGAGACTCCTGGACGCGTCGACGCCGTTGCCGGACCTCTATGCCGCTCTCTCAAAGGGGGCGGCGCCAGCACCGGGCGGCCTCGATTATAGCCTCTACGAGTTCGGTCTCCGCGAGCAGGACGTCATCGAGGCGTTCCAGGCGCCGGACGTCCAGCGATTCCAGGGCTGCCGGCGAGTCTTGGATATTGCCTGCGGCCCCGGTGTATTTCTGGAAATGCTGCGGGAATCGGGGATTCACGCCGAGGGCGTGGAGCGGAGCCCAGAGGCCGTCGGTTACGCGCGGGGGCTGGGCCTCACGATTCACGAAGAGGACGTGCTCGCGTTCATGGGCAGCCATCCCGCGTCGTACGATGGGGTTTATTGTTCCCACTTTATCGAGCACCTGCCTTTCGACGCTGTACGGACCCTGGTTGCCGGTGTGGCCGAAGTGCTGCAACCGGGCGGGCGGGCCGTCTTCGTGTTCCCGAACCCGGAATCCATCCGCAGTCAGTTGCTGGGGTTCTGGCGCGACCCCGAGCATGTCCGCTTTTACCATCCGGCCCTGGTGGCGCTGTTGGCGGCGAGCGAAGGGCTGGATGTGGTTGAGGGTGGGGAGAGCCGTGAAGTCGGCCCCTTCCCGCCGCATCCGCCCGTGCGGGCGAATGCCGGCAGTGGGGTGCATGGGCAGCCCGGGGCGGCAGATGAGCACTCGACCGGCGGCTGGTGGCGAGCCGCGTTACGCCGCCTTGGCATCCTTCCAGGCCGTGACACCCTCGCCCACGTGCGCCGCCTTGATGCCCGCCTGGATAGCCTCGAGGCCCGGCTCTCCCGCGCTGAACGGGATCGACAGCAGCTCTGGGAGGCCATAGAGGCCCTCTGGTCGGTCAACGCCACCTGGCACTGGGAGGACAATGCCACTCTCGTGCTTCATAAACCCTCCGACCCATAGCCATATCGGATCATGAGGCCAGGACACGCGGATCGACTCCACGGCTGTGCGGTCCCGATCTGGCGCCGAAAACCGTCTCTCCGAACTAGACTCGCCATTCCTCCCGTATGCTCGCGACGAGGTCCAGGGAGGCCTTCAATTGCCCCCGGGCGATATTCTGCTGTAGCGCGTAGCAGCGGCCAGCGAACGCAAGGTCGGTCTCGCCGAAGCCCTCCGGCAGGTCGTCGCGCTCCTCCTGAAGGCGCGCCAGTATCCCGGGTATCATTTCGTCCTTAATGGTTGGCGGGCGGATTGCACCTACCGGCAGAAGTGTCCAGCGACCCCAGTTCATGATGCGGATGTCGTCCTGCCCGCTACGCACCGTCGTGTGCCGGGTGATTTCGGGGTTGTGAAGATACAGCGGGATGGTGGCAAGCCGATGCCGGAGGGCATCGAGACCACCCCGGAACCACTGTAATGTTTCCGCTTCGGCATCGCTGTCCACGGCCACCTCCAGTCGCGTGACGCTACCAGGGTGGAGCTGACGCTGCAGGAGTGGCCGGGAACCGGCGAAGGCCTCCACCAGCCCGCGAGGCGGCTGGCAGCACCACAAGTGCGCGGTCAGCCAGCGCTGCCACTCCGGCCAGGAGTCCGGGTCCAGGCCTCGCCCCGTTCCATACTCCAGCAGCCGGCATTCGAACGGGCCGGCTGTGAAGCGGGAAACGGTCCTCGGGAGCTTGAGCCGGTCTGCCGGAACTTTCGTCCGAAGGAAATTCTCGTTCTCCAGGCGGTGCAACTGATCGGCCGGGAATGCCTGGAGCTGGTAGTGTTGCTCGACTCCGCTCTGCACGTGACGACCCGTGATGTGCATGGTGGAAATGCCGGCAAACTGGGAATCCTCCCAGAGCGCTTCCACCGAGTCCGGCTCCACTCCCTGTTCGGCCAGCGCATCCCTGGCCACCCGACGGCGCGCTGATTTGCCGAAGATAATCCGCACCGGGCGCTCGCGCCTGGCGTCGGTTCGCTCCAGGTGGGCCTGCTTGAGGACCAGTGCGTCGACCCGGTGCCGTTCGCCGTGCAGGCGGACCGCTTCCCGCACCGAGGCCTCTACCGCCGACAGGACCTGCCTGATGATCAGTATCGAGAGAATGGCGATCAGGAGATTCTGCTGTCCGCCCCGGAGGTACGGGTACAGCAGGAAGAGGAAGCTGGACAGAAAGATGACTGCCGTGAATATCTTGAGGTAGCTGCCGAGGCGATCCCGGGCGAAGCGTTTGAGGCGACCGGGGTTGATATCATCGGAGCCGGCCAGAACCCAGCCGCTGAACAGCGCCGAGGCGATGAAAAGGGCGATAACAAGGCCGAACAGTTCCGAGTAGATCAGCAGGCCTCCGAACACCCCGATCAGCACGAACAGGCCGGCGGCGGCGAAGGCACAGACTCGCTCGTAATAGGAGCTTGCGGTCTTTTCCTCATTGCCGAGAATGCGGATCTCGTTGGCATTACGCGTGACCTGCTGGCTTGCGGCGGCCGCCAGTCGTTTGGACGCCGTATCCAGCAGCATGTTGAAGACGTAGAGCACAATCGCGCCGGCCGCGAGGCCGATGATCCATTGCTCCTTGGTCTCCTGCGCAATAAAGGCGCGGAAGTAGACCGGCACCCCGTCTGATGCGGCTAGGAGAATCACTTTCAGGGGCAGAAAAAACAGCAGCAGGGAGGTTACGCGGGATATGCTTGCCGCGATAATGACGGCGATGGTTGCCACCGGCCGTACGCGGATGAAGCTAGCGATGATCCTGACAAACCACAGGCCGAACTGACCGGTTTCGCGGTACAGGTTCATCGGGTGCCCCCGGCGCCGGTCCGGCCGGGGGCTATACGGGCCACCCAGAAGATGCGGTCCGTGGTGGCGACCCCCAGTTCGACGAAGTCGTTGAGTTCCACCCGGAGGTCGAAACCACATCTCGCATCCGGTGTGGCGTACCCGGGGCGGGCACGAATGAATTCCGCGGCATCCTCCCGAACGACGGATAAGTCCCGTAGCGATACCTGACTGCCCTGTCGTACCGCCAGCCTGAGTCTGTCGCCAGAGCGCGCCGCCGCCCAGCCGGCCAGGCGCAGAAGGCCATCGGCTTCCAGGGCAGGCACGCGATCAGCTGACGGGTAGTCCAGATACCAGATGAAGTGCTCCTCCAGATCCGCATAGCCCTTGAGTTCCTGTATGACGGCACTGTCACCTGCACCGCCGTACAATGCCTGATAGGTCGCCACGTCGCGGAGCGAAGTGACGATACCCGAGAGCTCCGGGACGGAATCCCCGGGATATTCGACTTCAATGCTTGCAAGCGACCGGTACTGCTGCTCCATGTGCGCGTAGTAGTTCTTCCGACCGACCGACGCTATCCCCAACCGATGTCTGAGGCCGTCGGTGTTTGGCTGCGCCAGGTTCCGCTCAATCACCTCCGGCGGGCGGCGCAGGTAGAGAAGCTGAAGGTCGCGTGCCGGAAGCATCGCAAGATGCTGACTGAGCTTACTCAGAAACTCGGGCTGGTTGCGCAGGACCAGAATGCGTTCCGGTGGAGGCTCGGTGAGCATCGCCTCGAGGGCCTCCAGGGGTGCCAGGTGTTTGTTGCGCTGACAGAATACATCCATGTCATGAAAGTAGCGGTCTGCCCGCAGGTGTTTCAGGATGGCAGATTTGCCGGCCGCCGAGTGCGCCAGCAGCAGGAGGGCTTCGGCGTTGCCGTCGAAAAACCGGTGCCCTCTCGGCTGGAGAAGTATTCGAACGTTTCGTGCGCCAAGTTTTGAGAGTGTTTGCAGGAGGCAATCAGGGGCCATCGGGTCCAGCTCCAGATCCGTACCCGGTTGGGACGGGGTATGAGCGACTCGCGTACCGGGTTTGACGGCCATGGGGACGGGTTGCTTCGGCGGCCCCGGCTGATGCCGAGGCTCCCAGCGGGCATTTCATGTCCCCGGCTCCGCCCGAATTCCGGGCGGAAGGATAGCATGCGTGTCTGCTTGCCGGTGAGGAGTGGCTCCCGGTTCTGTGCCGGCGACTCAGTGTTTCGGGGGAGGACCGCGCCTCGCGTGCTATCCTAGCGCCTTTCCGGAAGTTGGCTCCGTTGTGGAGGGTTGATGAAGGACAGGCCCGACGACCGGCCGGGCGTGCTCCATGTCATGCACGGGAACGGTGGTGGGATCGAGGTTGCGGTGCGTAACCTGGCCTGGCGGACCGTAGACGAGTATCGCCATGTGTTGCTGTGGGCAAGCGGGAAGGGGTGGATCCTCGAGACGCCCGGTGACGATCCGGTGGTCCTTCGCGTGCGATGGGGCAATCCGTTCCGGCGCATCAGCCGGTGGCTGCGGCTGGACCTCTGCCATGTCCACCACCTGACGGAACAGCGTAGCCGGATCCATGCATGGCTCCTTCGCAGCCGGCTGCCACTGGGCATTACACTGCATGATTTCCACTTCGTATGTCCGCGTGTTCACATGGTGCCGCCTGGCTCGACCTTCTGTAACGCCCCTACGGAAACCGCGGTATGCGAGCGCTGCCTGGCCGCGGATCCGGTATGGCGCGGGAGCCTCGCGGAGTGGCGACGGGAGTCTCGATCACTGTTGGCGGCCGCGAGCTTTGTCACCGCGCCGACGCGATTCACACGGGACGTGATCGCGCGCTACGCGCCCGACATGCGATGCTTCATCGTGCCGCATCGGTACGCACCTGACTGGCCGGCTCTGGACCGACCAGCTCCTGATGGTGGTCCGGCGTCTGTTGCCGTCGTGGGTGCGCTGGGGAGGGAAAAGGGTGGCGAACTGATTGAGTCGATCGCGGTCCGGGCCCGGGAACGCTTACTTCCCCTGCGTTTCGTGGTCCTGGGGGATACCCATCGTCACGGTGGCCCGCAATCACTGCATGACGACTACCTGTTCATCAATGGCAGCTACCGGTGCGAGGAGCTGCCGGATTTGCTGGCGCGTTATCGCGCCAGGCTGGCAGTGTTCCCGACGATCTGGCCGGAAACGTTCTGCCTCACCCTCTCCGAGGTGCTGCGCTGCGGTGTGCCGGTTTGCGTGCCGGGGTTCGGTGCGCTGGCCGAGCGGGTCAGGGCCCTGGGCGGCGGAGCAGAGATCGATGACTGGGCGTCGCCGGATGCATGGCTGGACGGCATCATGGCCGAACTGAAGGATGAGGCCGGGGCCTGGGGCCGCGCCGCGGCCGCGCGGTGTGCCGTGGAGCGGGAGGGCGGCGAGACGGACTACCCGGCGCTGTATCGCCAGGCCCTGGGGTTGCCGGCACATGGAAACGAGCGAGTGCATTGATGACTGAGGGCAGGCCCTACGCGTCCACCGTAGACGTGATCATCCCGGTCTACCGTGGGCTGGCATCGGCCCGGGCGTGCGTGGAGTCCGTGCGGGCAAGCGTCGATGATTGCCGCACGCCCGTGCGGGTGGTGATCATTGATGACGCCTCGCCGGAGCCGGCGCTGAAGGAATGGCTCGCCGGGCTCGAGCAGTCTGCGTCACTGGTGGTGCTCCGGAATGAGCGCAACCAGGGTTTCGTGCGATCCGTGAATCGCGGCATGACACTGCACCCGGACAGGGACGTGGTGCTTCTGAACAGCGACACCCTGGTTCATGGCAACTGGCTGGATCGGCTGCGCAACTGCGCCTACGCCGAGGCCGACACCGCCACCGTTACCCCGCTTACCAACAGTGGCACCCTTGCAAGTTACCCGCGTTTCATGCAGGACAATCCGTTGCCACCTGACGAGGACTCCGCGCGGCTCGACCGCCTGGCGGCAGAGGTGAATGCAGGGTGCAGTGTCACGGTGCCCACGGCCGTTGGTTTCTGCATGTACATCCGCCGCGACTGCCTGGATTCCGTGGGCTACTTTGACGCCACTGCCTTCGGTCGGGGATACGGCGAGGAGACCGACTTCTGCCGGCGCGCCGAGGCCGTGGGTTTCAGCCACCGGCTCGCAGGCGACGTTTTTGTCCATCACGAGGGCGGGGTGTCGTTCGGCGACGCCGCCGACAGCCTGCGGCGTCGTGCCACGGAGGTCATGCGCGAGCGCCACCCCGACTACGAGGACGCCGTCGCCACCCATGTCCGCACTGACCCGGCCCGCCAAATGCGGGCACGTCTGAGCCTCGCGCGGTTGCGCCATTCGTCGCGTTCCCGGGTGCTGTTCATCAGTCACCGGGAAGGAGGAGGTGTCGACAAGCACTGCCGGGATCTGGCCCGACTAATGCATCACGAACTGGACATCCTCGAGCTGCAACCGGGAGACGATGGCTGGGTGCGGCTTTTCTGGCGACGCGAGGGCGAGGACCTGATGCTCCACTACCGGCTGCCGGACGAGTACGATGCGCTGCTGGCCACCCTTCAGGCGCTTCGCCTCTCCCGCGTGCATGTGCATCACGTCATGGATCAGCCCAGAAGCGTCCTGCGTATCCCGGCGACGCTCGGTCTGCCCCTGGATTTCACCGCCCACGATTACTATGCGATCTGTCCGCAGTACAACCTCACCGACGAGGACGGTGAGTACTGTGGCGAGCCGGATGCCGCCGGCTGTGAGCGCTGCCTGGCCGTGCGCCCGGCCCCCTGGGGTCTCGACATCCATGCGTGGCGGCAGCTCTTCTCCCGCCTGCTTTGCGATGCCGGGCGGGTCTTCGCGCCGTCAGAAGACGTTCGCCGGCGGCTGCAGCGCTATGTGCCGGATGCGCCCGTCGTCGTCCTGCCGCACCCGGAAGCGCCAAGGCTGCTTCGATCCCGGTCGGTGGTAGCGGCGGGTGGCCCGATCCGGGTGCTGATACTGGGCGTAGTTAACCCGGCCAAGGGCGTGCACCTGCTTAATCGTTGCGCCCGGGACGCGCGGGACCGGGGCCTCGATCTCGAGTTTCATGTAATCGGCTGGAGCGAGACGCCGATCCGTGGTGGCGATGTGCTGCCCCTCTCCTTCACCGGCCCCTATGAGTCTGCCGCGTTGCCGGAGCTGATCGCGCAATCCGGGGGAGACGTGTTCTTTTTCCCGTCCCGTGCCCCGGAGACCTTCTCCTACACCCTGAGCGAGGCCCTGGCCTGGCCGCTTCCGATCATCGCTCCCGAACGGGGTGCGTTCGTTGAACGACTGACGGACAATGCACAGGCACGACTGCTGGATCCGGCCAGTGACCCCGCCGAATGGAACGAGGCGCTGATGGCTGCCGGGCACGCCCACCGGAACCGGGAGCAGACCCGTGAGTTCTCCTGAGGAATACCGAAGCGCCTACCTTGAGGGCATCGGGCGCGCCGTCGATGCTCCGGCCGACGCCGACAACGATTTCCTTCTCCCCCCGCACCGGCTGCGTGGGCCGGACGGGGCGGTAATGCCACTTAAGACGGCCCGTCGCGCGGAACTCCTGGAAGTGCTCCGGCGGCAGGTCCCGGACGCGGTCGAGAGCATGGATGTGGAGGCCTTCGACGCCTGGCTGCATGAGACGCGCATGCAGGCGGGGCGTGTCGAGAGGCTTGAACAGATGCTTGAGGAGGCTGCCCGGGAACGGGCCGTCGCTGCAGAGCAGGCTACACACCTGCAGGCCATTCTGGCATCGCCAAGCTTCCGGGTGGGACGTGTGGTAATTGCTCCGCTCCGGGCTCTGCGGCTTGCCGTGCCGGTGGCGAAGCGATTCGTCCGTAACCCCCGCAGCCTGCCACGGCAACTGCGTCGTGCCAGGCAACTCTGGAGGGAGGGTGGTCTGTCTGCCCTGCGGCGCAAGGTTGCAAGCCGTGCTCGCATGGATTCGGCGTATCAACTCTGGCTCCAGGACCACGGAGAGCTTCGTAGCTCCGACCGCCAGACGTTCCGTGAGCGCCTGGCCCACCTGCGTAGCCGGCCGCTGATATCCATCCTGATGCCGGTGTATAATACCGATCCGCAACTGCTGCGGGAGAGCGTGGACTCCGTGCGCCGCCAGTTGTACGACAATTGGGAGCTCTGCATCGCTGATGACGCCTCCACGAGGAAGGAGACTGTCGCCGCGCTGACAGCCATTGCCGAGGAAGCGGATCAAAGAATCCGGATCGTCCGCCGGGAGGAGAACGGGCATATCGCCCGCGCGTCGAATACCGCGCTTGAGACTGCCCGAGGCGACTGGATCGGTCTCCTGGATCACGATGACCTATTGGCCGAGGATGCTCTCGTCCAGGTGGTGGAGGAGATCAATCGTAGCCCTGACGCCGGACTCATCTACTCTGACGAGGACAAGATCTCCGAACTCGGTGAACGCTACGACCCCTACTTCAAGCCGGACTGGAACCCGGACCTGCTCCGCTCCCAGAATTACCTGAATCACTTCTCCGTATACCGGGCCGATGTCGTGCGGGAAGCGGGCGGCTTTCGCACGGGTTTCGAGGGTTCCCAGGACTACGACCTCGCGCTGCGGGTGGTGGAGCGGCTGTCCCCGCAGCAGATCCGGCATATCCCGCGCATCCTCTATCACTGGCGGGCAGTTCCCGAGAGCACCGCCTCCATCGGCACGGCCAAACCCTACACGGTTCAGGCCGCGGAGCGGGCATTGCGCGAGCACCTGGACCGGGCCGGCATGCGTGACGCCGTGCCGATGGAGGCGCCCCAGTGTCCGGGGATGTGGCGTATCCGCTATCCACTGCCGGATCCGCCGCCTCGCGTATCGATCATCATTCCCACGCGAAACGGACTGTCCTTGCTGCTTACCGGGGTCGAGAGCATCCTGAGGCGAACGGACTACCCGGACCTGGAAGTCATCATAGTGGACAACGGCAGTGACGATCCGGCGACCTTGGGCTACCTGGAGACGCTGGAGGCCCAAGGGCGGGCGAGGATCATCCGCGATGATGCACCGTTCAATTTCTCCGCCCTGAACAACCGGGCCGTGCGGGAGGCAAGCGGCTCGGTAGTCGCGCTGGTGAACAACGACATCGAGGTCATTCACGGTGACTGGTTGCGGGAGATGGTGAGCCACGCCGTGCGGCCCGGGGTCGGCGTGGTTGGTGCCCGGCTTTGGTATCCGGACGATACACTTCAGCACGGAGGGTGTGTGCTGGGCATCGGCGGCGTTGCGGGGCACGTTTTCCTCGGGCTTCCCAGGTCGGATTCAAGGTACTTCGGCCGCTCTTCGCTCCTGCAGAATTATTCTGCCGTGACCGCCGCGTGCATGGTCCTCCGGCGCAGCGTGTTCGATGAGGTGGGCGGGCTCGACGAGCAGAACCTGGCGGTAGCATTCAATGACATCGACTTCTGTATCCGCGTGCGTGAGGCTGGTTACTGGAACGTCTGGACGCCATACGCCGAACTCTATCATCATGAGTCCGCTTCCCGCGGCTCGGACCTCCACGGGGAGAAGCGCGAGCGCTTCATGCGCGAGGTGCGTTACATGCAGCGGCGATGGGGTGACGTCCTGAAGACGGATCCCGCATACAACCCGAATCTGTCGCTGGAGACGAACGGTTTCGATCTTGCCGAACGCCCGCGGCTGCCCGTGGAGGGAGTGCGCTGATGGATGCCCCACGCTCCACGGATGGGACTGCCGCAGTACTTGCGATCATCGTGGTATTCCATCCGGATCTCTCCCGGCTGAGCCTGGCACTGGACGCGGCCTGCGCGCAGTGTCAGCGCGTGTGTGTCGTAGTCAATGGAGCCGACCCAGCCACCGAGAAATGGTTGAACGACAGGCAGCGGAGAGGCTCAATCCACAAGCTCATCCTTGCGCCGCGTAATCACGGGCTGGGTTGGGCGCACAATCGCGGCGTGGAGGACGCACGGGCCAGCGGTATGAGTCATGTGCTGCTACTCGATCAGGACAGCGTACTGGACGCGGACGGTGTCTCGCGGCTCCTCGGCGCCGAACGTGACCTGGGCCGGAGAGGCGTGCGACCGGGTGCCGTTGCCGCGGAATTTCGGGACTCGCGCACGGCCGTGAGATACAGCTTCCTGCAGTGGACGGGGCTTCGTTTCCGCAAAGTCCGAAGACCGGAGCGTGATCTGCTGCCTGTAGATCACGCCATTTCATCCGGCAGCCTGATTCCTCTTACGGTGCTCGAGACGGTGGGCGGTCTGCGCGAGGACTTTTTCATTGACTACGTGGACGTGGAGTGGTGTCACCGGGCGCGCCATGCCGGTTACCCCGTCTACGGGCTCACCATGCCGCTTGTGGACCACCAGCTTGGTCATGGTGTCCGCCGGCTACCGTGCGGCATTGCCCTGCTGCCGCTCCACCCGGCCTGGCGGGTCTATTACATCTTCCGGAATGCGCTGTTGCTCTATCGCGCTCCCCACATTCCTCGAATGTGGGCGTTGCAGCACTTTCGGCGCCTTTGCGCCAAGGGGTTCGCTATCCTGGTGCTCTGCCCGGGCCGGCGGCGCTATACCCGGGCAATCATGGATGGAATGATCGATGGACTGCGCGGGCGCTCCGGGGCGTGTGGCCGCTTCCTACCAAAGGTGGATCCGGCGATGGACTCGCCCACGGTGAATACTGGCCAATGGTCAAGAGTGTCGCCGCCACGGAGTTCGGGGAAAGCAGTGGGCGTGAGTGCCCAAGGCGGCATGCAAGTGGCGAGTCGTTCCAGTGGCTCTGCCAGCGGCGACCGGTCCGCTCCGGCTGGTGTTCCGACGAGTCGAGAGACTCCTGGCCGCTGAGGCTATTGCCGCGATGAGGCTTTCAAGGGGGCATGCGTGATGTGGTTGCGGCGTCTTCGATCCGCCGCGCCCGGCAAGCGTGAGAATGGAGTAAAGCCGACCTTTCTCCTCGGCGTCGGTGCTCAGAAGGCCGGCACGAGCTTCCTGTTCGACGCGCTGCGGCGATCACCTGGCATCCGCCTGCCTCACAGGAAGGAAATGCATGTTTTTGATTCGCATTTTATCCCTGAACTGTGCCGTGACCATGTGGAGATCAGGCGGAGGCTCTGCGAGGAAGTTGACCGTACTACACCAGGGCGGGGTCGGGAGGCCAGGGATCTTGCGCGCAGGATGCGTCATGCACTCATGCTGTATGACCTGGATGAGTACGTGAGTTACTTCCGCGAACTCGCGGAGAAAACCGGTTGCACTGGCGAGATCACTCCGGGCTATTCAATGCTTGAAACGCGCCACCTCCATGAAATCAGAGAGCTTCTCGAACCGCATTTCGAGCTTCGCGTGATTTTTCTCATGCGAGATCCGATCGACAGGATCTATTCTGCCCTGCGAATGCACGACAAGATTGCCGGAGTGAAGAAGGCGCCGGCTCATGAAAGGTTCCGCGCCGAATACCACTCTGAAGGCCAGCGCCGACGCTCCATGTACGAGAAAATCCTGCCGCGCCTCGAAAAGGTGTTCGGAAAGGAACTGGTTTTCGTAGAATTCTACGAAAACCTCTTCTTGCACGATACCTTTCAACGCCTCGAGGGATTCCTCGGCATTGCGATTCCAGGCCCCGACATGGGGAAAAAGGTGAATGCCTCACCGAAGCGTGAGGAACTCTTGCCGGAGGCAGTCAGCGAGGCCAGGGCGTACTATGCTGCAACCTATGATTTCTGTCGGTCCCGGTTCCCTGAGTACGATCTGGAAGGGCTATGGCCTTACATGCGTGTCTCCTGATCCGCTCATCGGCTGTTGTAGTGTCGGGGGCGCGGGCATGTCTGGAGCGGGGCGGTGCGTTTCGCTAGCGCTCAACGCACCCTACGGGGGGTGGTGGCTGCTGTAGGGTGCGTTGAGCGCCAGCGAAACGCACCACCTC
>SLLM01000048.1 GCA_007134055.1 Ectothiorhodospiraceae bacterium
CGTCCTTCATCGGGCAGCCGACGAATCGGGGGTTGCAGCCGCTTGTGGTTCGCTGTGGCGCGGCAATGAGGTTCCGCGCCCGGCGCGGCCGGCGTTCAGAAAACGGGGGAAATCCTGACGATGCAACGCAAGGGAACCGCGCGACCGTTGCTGTGCGGTCTGCTGCTGCTGATCCTGCCTGTCCACGACGTTGCCGCCCTGGACTGGACCGACCCGGAACCCTTCCGGCGGGATCGACTGTCAGGCCGGGAGTTCGACTACAACGCGGAGAGCTTTCTCCACCGATTCAGTTTCGAACCGAAGCCCGCCCTCGGCGGGTTCCGGACGCTCGACTCCAACGGCATCAGTACCGTCGCCGGCAGCACCCGCAGCCGGGAGCTCTATGTCCGCACCGACGCGCAGCTCGAGCTGCCACTCGATGGCCCGGCATTCGCCGGCTACCGCTTCCGCCGGGACGAGGACTTCGATGGCCGCTTCGATCAGAACCTGGTGGGGGGTGGCGCCCGCGTCAATGGCTGGCAGGCCAGTGTCTGGGGAGATGTCGTCGGTGCCAAGGAGGACGTGGATGTGCATGCCGACCTGCGCTGGCAAGGCCGGCAGGGAAACCGGATACGGGCGGGTATCGTTGCGGTGGATGCCTTTTTCAACAGCAAGCAGCGCGACGGACGGTATCGAGAGTATCCCTACACCTATTTCCTGTCGGGTCGCTGGCGGGCAACGGAGAACCTGGCATTCTATGGCTTCTCCAATGTCAACGCGCCGGTGCGGCTGGAGATGAGCACGACTGGTCTGCGGTCGGACGACGAGCAGTATTCCGGTGGTGTCGGAGTCGACCTCACCGTGGCGCCTGCCGTGTCCGCCAGCGTTGAACTGGAGGGCCTGTACGGGCTGCGGGAGCAGCGTGCGCTGGAAGGGGAGGTGGCAACGGAGCAGCGCCTGCGGCGCAGCCACGTGGCCGTCACCGCGGAGCTGCGGCAGCGGTGGGATGGCGGCTATCGGCGGTGGATCGGCCTGCGATTGCTGCACTTCGCCGAGAATGACCGACGACCGGCGGCGGTGACGGAAACGGTGGAACGGGAAAGGCGGGAGTACACGCTCTACGGCGGGCAGCGCTGGGCGTTGGGTGCGCGTACCACGTTCGCTCCCGGCGTATTCCTGGCGTTCCACGACATCACCGAGGAGTATCCCGACGACAGCGATTCCGATGGCAGGGACGTGGGGTTCTACGGCAAGTTCACCCCGGCCCTGGAACTCGTGGTGAACGAGCGCACCGGCGGAGTCGTCACCCTCAATCCTACGGTGCGGCTGCATCGCGCCGCCTTCGGTGGAGGCAACGTGCAGGTACACCTGCCGTTCTGAAACCTGACCATACTTTCCGAAAGGTCAGGTTACGCGTCGGCGGACAACGGCGGGTGGTCTTGCCGCGGGGCTCGCGGGCCATCGGCTGTCTACAGCACTTTGCCCGGATTCATGATCCCGCGCGGATCAAGCGTCGCCTTGATGCCATGCATCAACTCCAGTGCCACCGGGTCGGCGTAGCGTCGCAGTTCGGCGGGTTTCAGCTGGCCGATACCGTGCTCCGCGGCGATGGAGCCGCCGAAATCGGCTACCAGATCGTGCACGATCCGGTTGAACTCTTCCCAGCGACGCAGGAAATCCTCCGGGTTCATGCCTGCGGGCTGGGACAGGTTGAAGTGAATGTTGCCGTCCCCCAAGTGACCAAAGGCGCAGGGACGGATCCCCGGAAGACGTTCGCACACCCGGTGTTCTGCTTCGGCCAGGAAGGCGGGAATGCGCGAGACCCGTACCGAGATGTCGTGCTTGATGCTGCCGCCCTCCCCGCGCTGTCCCGCCGGAATGCTCTTGCGCAGATGCCAGAGCGCTGCTGCCTGCTCTTCATCCGCGGCGATCCGCCAGGCCTGGATCCGGTCCTGCACCTGGCAGGCGGAGAGCGCGGAATGCAGCCGCTCTTCCAGGCTGACGCCGCCGGCGGCGTCAGCCAATTGCAGCAGCAGGTACCAGGGGAAGCTGCCCTCCAGCGGTTCCACGCAGTCGGGAACATGGCGCAATGCCGTCTCGATGCTGAAACGACTCATGACTTCGCAGCCCACGATCCGATCCGCGGTAGCCTGTCGCAGGCTGGCAAGGAGTACCGGCGCCTGCTCCAGCGACTGCAGGCCGAGGATCGCCGTCGCTTCCTGCCCGGGCAGGGGGAAGAGCTCGAAGGTTGCGGCGGTGATCACGCCCAGGGTGCCCTCGGAACCGATGAAAAGGTTCCGCAGATCATAGCCGCTGTTGTCCTTGCGCAGTCCGCTGAGGCCGTGCCAGATGCGTCCGTCGGCCAACACGACCTCCAGTCCCAGGGCCAGGGCGCGGGTATTGCCGTAGTGCAGCACGTTGACCCCGCCCGCGTTGGTAGCCAGCGCGCCGCCGATCTGGGTCTGATGGCCCGCCGCCAGGCTCAGCGGGAAGAGACGCCCGGCGCTCCGTGCGGCCTCCTGTACCACGGACAAGGTACAGCCGGCTTCCGCGGTGAGGGTGTTGTCGGCGTCGTCCACCTCCCGAATCCGGTTCAGGCGCTCCAGGCTGAGGATGACCTGCCTGGCGCTGGCGTCCGGCGCCGCGCCCCCACACAAGCCCGTATTGCCGCCCTGGGGCACTACCCCGATTCCTGCCTGGTTGCACAGCCGCAGGACTTCGGCAACCTCCCGGGTGTCCCCGGGGCGCAGCACCGCCGCGGCGCGTCCGTGGTACAGGCCACGCCACTCCCGGAGGTAGGCGGCATGGCTGTCCTCGTCGACCCAGCCGGCCGGGCCGAGCAGTCTGCGGATGGTGGCGAGGGTCTGTTTCATGGAACCACCGTTCGATTTCCAAGGCCATGGGATTGCGTGTGGCCGATCGGGCCATGGCCAACCCTGTGAACGGTTCACGACAATCACCATACAATAGCGCACCGAGGAAGTGCTTCGGGCCCGGGCCCATGACCCCGGCCCGCCATCGCGTTCGGTAATGCGGTGACCCCAGGGGAGGTGCCGGCAGGCCGCAGTCGGGAATCATTGGCATGCGCAAGATCATTCACCTGGACATGGACGCGTTCTACGCGGCTGTGGAACAGCGCGACAATCCGGCCCTGCGCGGCCGGCCGGTGGTGGTGGGAGGAGCCCCGGATGGTCGCGGTGTTGTCGCCACCTGTAGCTACGAGGCCCGGCGTTTCGGCATACGCTCGGCCATGCCGGCGTCCCGGGCGGCACGCCTTTGTCCGGACGCGGTGTTCCTGCGACCGAGGTTCGACGTCTATCGCAGAGTTTCCAGCCGCATCCAGGCGCTTTTCCGCGAATACACCAGCCTGGTGGAGCCGCTGTCACTGGACGAGGCATACCTGGATGTCAGCGACGCCAGGGCGTTCCGGGGGTCGGCGACGCTGATCGCCGGGGACATCAGACGCCGCGTCCGGACCGATACCGGTCTCACCATTTCCGCCGGCGTTTCCTACAACAAGTTCCTGGCCAAGCAGGCGTCGGACCTGGACAAGCCTGACGGCCTGCGGCTGATCACGCCGGACCAGGGCCCTGCCTTCGTGGCGACCTTGCCGGTGGGACGTTTCCACGGCGTGGGCCAGGCAACGGAGCGCCGGATGCTTGCCCTGGGCATTCGCACCGGGGCCGACCTGCGCCGCTGGACGCTGCCCGCCCTGCAGGGTGCCTTCGGCAAGCGGGCGCAGTTCTACCACGATATCGCCCGCGGTGTGGACCGGCGGCCGGTACAGGGCACGCGCGTGCGCAAATCCCTGGGCGCCGAGACCACTTTCCCCGTGGACCTGCGGGAGCCTGCGGACATGGTCGACGCCCTTGCGGTCCTGGCGGAGCGGGTGGCGGCTTCGCTGAACGCGCGGGGATTGCTGGCGCGGACCGTGACGCTGAAGGTCAAGTATGCCGATTTCGACCAGATCTCCCGCAGCCGTACCGCCCGGGAGCCCTTTCGCAGCGGCGCGGGGATACTGCGCCAGGTCGAGCAGATGCTTGCCGCAACCGAGGCCGGGCCGCGGGCCGTGCGTTTGCTCGGAGTCACTCTGTCCGCGCTGGAGTCGGTAAGTCCCGCCGGCGGCGAGCAACTGGGCTGGGAGTTCTGAGGGCGGGACTTCAGTCCGCCGGTACCGTTCGTTCCCGGGCCCACGCCCGCAGGCGTTCGAGGCTCTCCCGCATCACCACCGACAGGGGGCGTGTTTCCTCCAGTTCGGTCAGCAGGTGCGCGGTGGTCAGATCGGCATCCTGTTCGCGCGCCAGGTACAGTCCCGAGACCACAGCCTGTTCAATCTCGGCCCCGGAGTAGCCGTTCGCGGCGGCGGCAAGCCGTGGCAGGTCGAAGTGGCCGGCGTCCAGCCGGCGCTTTTCCAGATGGATGCGGAAGATCTCCTCCCGGATATCCGCGGTGGGCAGGTCGACGAAAAAGATCTCGTCCATGCGACCCTTGCGGATGAGTTCCGGCGGCAGGCGGTCGATGGCGTTGGCGGTGGCAACGATGAAGACGTGATTGCGGTTCTCCGCCATCCAGGTGAGCAGATTGCCAAGCATGCGCCTGGAGACGCCGCCGTCGTTGCCCGAATCGGCGATGGCCTTCTCGATCTCGTCGATCCACAGCACGCAGGGCGCCATGACCTCGGCGCTGCGCAGCGACTCCCGCAGATTGCGCTCGCTCTCTCCGTAGTACTTGTTGTAGAGGGTACCCATGTCCAGGCCCAGTAGCGGCAGCCCCCACAGGCCTGCTACCGCCTTGGCGGCCAGGCTCTTGCCGCCGCCCTGGACACCGACCAGGAGGATGCCTCTTGGCGGGTCGAGTCCCGCGTCCGGATCCAGGAACACCTGCCGACGGCGCTCGAGCCAGCGTTTCAGCCGCCGCAGGCCGCCCACCTCGGAAAAGCGCGCCGTATCATACGTGAATGACAGCGCTCCGCCACGGTCGAGGAGTTCGTACTTTGCCTCCATGACCCCGGGCAGGTCCGATTCCGTGATGGCGCCGTCGTTCTGGATGGCGCTGCGGGCAAGCCTGCGGGCATGCCAGGCGGTCAGACCCGCCAGGTTGCGCACCAGCAGCTCCAGGGTGGTCCGGTCCGTGCGCACGCGCTGCCCCCCGTTCCGTTGCGCCCAGGCGGTGGCCTCTTCGTTGACGATGCGCAGCAGGGTCTCCCGGTCCGGCAGCGATGGTTCGAAGCGGGCGATGAACTTGCGCAGTTCCGGCGGATGCTCGAAGCGGTGGCTGATCAGTGCGAGGGTCCGGGGTGTCCGGGTGTAGCCGTGGGCAATCTCCTTCAGCAGGCGGACGTGCACGGGGTCCCCGGCGTAGGGATGGAAATCGGGCACGAGGTACACGGCGGCCTGCTTGCTGTCGCGCACGTGGCGGAGGAAGGCCGCCGGCTCCGCGGTGCCTTCCATGGGCGGACCTTCCAGATCCAGGCGCCGCAGCCCATCGGTGATACTCCAGCTGTACAGGGGCCGGCCCAGGCGGGGGATCAGCCGGCAGAACAGCTCTCGTACTCTCTGTTCCTCGTCTGTTTCCACCGCCAGCAGCGGTACGTGGGAACGCAGCAGCAACTCCAGGTCATGGATGTCATCGTGTGACATGGGGCATCCCTGTGCAGTCGACGGCAAGGCTAGCGGTCCGGTGACTCCACCATTGGTCCGCGACGGCGTCAATCCTGTTCCGGGGTGACGGTCACATCCACCAGCTCACCGTCCGGGTCCACGGAAAGGGTGAACACGATTGGCCTGCAGCATACCTCGCAGTCCTCGACGTAGCGTAGCGAACCGCCGGAGCAGTCCACCACGGCCGTGAAGGACTCGCCACAGCAGGGACACTGGACCGGGTGCTCGCGGATCATGACACCGCCTCCGGAAGGAATCGCTGCAGGACACTGTCCAGATGATTCATGCCCAGGCGGCTGGTGCGGATGGTCTCGCCCTCGCACCGGAGCAGTCCCTCCGCCTCCAGCGTCGCCAGGGAATCCCGCATGCAGGCGCCATCGAGTCCGGTACGGGATTCGAACAGTGACATGGTGAAGCCCTGCTGCAGGCGCAGCGCATTCATCAGGAACTCCAGCGGGCGCTCGGCTTCCGGCACCTCCCAGCAGGCGGCATCCCGCGTCGCGGTCCCGGGACGCATGTAGGCGGCAGGCACCCGCACCTTGCGATAGCGGATCACCTGGCCGTTCGGGTGCGTAAGCTTGCCATGGGCGCCGGCTCCGATCCCCAGGTAATCACCGTAGCCCCAGTAGTTGAGGTTATGGCGACATGCCTCACCCGGTCGCGCCCAGGCCGAGATCTCGTAGCGGTGCAGGCCGTATCCGTGCAGAAGTGTGCCGCAGGAGTTCTGCATCTCCCAGGCGAGATCATCATCCGGGAGGGTCGGCGGGCGGCTATAGAACACGGTGTTGGGTTCGAGCGTGAGCTGGTAATGGGAGACATGGGCCACCTGCAGCTCCATGGCGATCCGGGCATCCGCCACGGCTTGCGCCACGGTCTGTCCCGGCAGGCCGAACATCAGGTCCAGGTTGATGCGCTCGAAGCCCGCCGCGTGGGCCGCCTCGGCCGCCCGGCGCGCTTCGGCACCGTCGTGAATGCGTCCTATACGCTGCAGCAGTTGGGGCTGGAAGCTCTGCACGCCGATGGAAAGCCGGTTGATACCGGCCAGTCTGAAACCGGAGAAGCGCGCTTCGTCCACCGTGCCCGGATTGGCCTCCAGGGTGATTTCCGGGGCGTCTCCAAGCCGACTGCCCAGGCGGTCCAGGATGCGGGCCACGGCCTCCGGTGGGAACAGACTCGGCGTGCCGCCGCCAATGAAGACCGACTCCACCGGCCGCCCCGGTGCCCGGGCAAGTTCGCGGTCGAGATCCAGGAGCAGGGCGTCGGTGTATGCTTCGACAGGCACGGCGCCGCGGGTCTCGTGGGAGTTGAAGTCGCAATAGGGACACTTGCGCACGCACCAGGGCAGGTGCACGTACAGGCCGAGTGGCGGTGGTGCCATCTTCAGCGCTCCGCCAGCTCTTGCAGTAGGGCGCGCAGGGCGCGCCCGCGGTGGCTGATGCGGTTCTTGACCTCCGGGAGCAGTTCGGCGGCGCTGCACAGCTGATCCGGTACCCAGAAGACTGGATCGTAGCCGAAGCCGCCCTCGCCCCGGGGTTGTTCCAGGATGCGCCCTTCCCAGCTCGCGTGACAGATGCGGGGCGTAGGGTCCGCTGCATCGCGGAGGTGCACCATGACGCAGTGGAAGCGCGCCGTGCGTTCGCTTTCCGCCACTGTCGCCAGTTCCGCCAGCAGCAGCGCCAGGTTGTCGGCGTCGTCGGCGTCGGCACCGGCATAGCGGGCGGAGTGGATCCCCGGCTCCCCGTCCAGGGCGTCCACCTCCAGGCCGGAGTCGTCCGCTATCGCCGGCAGTCCGGTGTGTTCGCAGGCGTTGCGCGCCTTGAGGATGGCGTTCTCCACGAAGGTCAGGCCGGTCTCCTCCGCGGCCGGTACCAGGTAGTCGGACTGGGGGACGAGTTCGATACCCACGGGGGCGAGCAGGGCCCCGATTTCCCGGACCTTGCCCGGGTTATTGCTCGCAAAGACGATGCGCGACATGATTCCTCCCGATCACCGCCCGGCCGGTGCCTGCCAGCGACCACGGGGCCCGGGTGCGGCGGCCGCATCCCGGGGCTCACTCATCCAGGGCCTGCCGTTGCGTCGTTACCAGTTCCGCGGCCCCCTTCTTTGCCAGCGCAAGCATGGCGTCCAGTTCGTCGCTGCGGAAAGCGTGTCCTTCGGCGGTCCCCTGCACCTCGATGAACTGACCCGCCTCGTTCATGACCACGTTCATGTCCGTCTCCGCCTCGCTGTCTTCCGGATAGTCCAGGTCCAGTACCGGCTCGCCCCGGTAGATGCCCACGGAAACGGCGGCGACCTGGCCGTGCAGCGGACTGCTCTTCAGCTTCCCTGCCTGCGTCAGGCCGTTCATGGCATCGGCCAGCGCTACGTAGGCGCCGGTGATGGCGGCGGTACGGGTACCCCCGTCGGCCTGGAGGACGTCACAGTCCAGTATGACCTGCCGTTCGCCGAGGGCCTGCAGGTCCACGCTCGCCCGCAGGGCCCGGCCGATCAGTCGCTGGATCTCCACCGTTCGGCCCTGCTGACGCCCGCGGGCAGCCTCGCGACCCATCCGGCTGCCAGTGGCGCGGGGGAGCATGCCGTATTCCGCCGTGATCCAGCCGCGTCCCTTGCCGCGCAGGAAGTGCGGCACCGCCTCGTCTACCGAGGCGGTGCACAGTACCCGGGTGTCGCCGAACTCCACCAGCACCGAACCCTCGGCGTGGCGGGTGTACCTGCGGGTAAGGCGTACGGGGCGCAGTTCATCGGGGTTTCGACCGCTGGGGCGCATGGGGGCTCCGGGTGGCTGGGTGGGCGCAAAGGGTATCATAGCAATTCACGCGCCGTGGCCGCTGGCGAGGTGTACGCGACGGAGAGTAGTAGTAGAATCGCCCGTCACCTGAGGGCACTGCCGCCCGCACCCGTTTCGCTGCCTGAGGTTCCGCCGCCATGCCACGGAGTATGACCGCCTTCAACCGCGTCGAGCGCACCGGTGACTGGGGCAGGCTGAGCTGGGAAACGCGCTCGGTCAACCACCGCTACCTGGATGTCCATCCCCGCATTCCCGAGGAGTTGCGGCAACTGGAGCCGCTGGTGCGCGAGCGCCTCGGCAAGCGTCTGAGTCGCGGCAAGGTGGAGTGCTCGCTGCGATTCGAGCCGGCGGTTGCGGTTTCCGACGTCACGGTGAACTGGGCCTATGCGGAGAAGCTCATCGACGCCGGCAAGGCCCTGCAGGGCAAGCTGGGACTGGCCGCCACGAGCATGGATCCACTGGATCTGCTGCGCATGCCGGGCGTGCTCGCCGAGCCGACCCGCGACATGGAGCCTGTGAGCGCAGCGGCCATGGAACTGCTGGACGAGTGCCTGGACGGCTTTGTCGACGCGCGGGAACGCGAGGGGGTCCGGCTCGCGGCCCTTGTCAGGGAACGGAGTGAGAACCTGTTACGGACCACCGAAACCCTGCGCATGGAGCTCCCTGCAATCCGCCAGCGGCAGCGCGAGCGCCTGGAACAGCGCCTGGCGGAACTGGAGCAGCCGGTGGATCCGGGACGGCTGGAACAGGAGCTGGTATACGTGGCCCAGCGCATGGATGTGGACGAGGAGCTGGACCGCCTGGTCACCCACATCGGCGAGGTGCAGCGCGTGCTGGAACGCGGAGAACCCGTTGGCCGGCGGCTGGACTTCCTGATGCAGGAGCTGAACCGGGAGGCGAATACCCTGGGCTCCAAGTCGGCAGCACTGGAATCCACCAGCGCCGCGGTCGACATGAAGGTTCTGATAGAGCAGATGCGCGAGCAGATCCAGAACCTGGAATAGGATCATGATTGGATGACGGGAACGCTTTTCATCGTCTCGGCACCTTCGGGCGCCGGCAAGACCAGCCTGGTGAATGCCCTGGTGCAGCGACTGCCGGACATACGCATATCCGTTTCCCACACCACCAGGACGCAGCGTGCGGGCGAGCGGGATGGTGTGCACTACCATTTCGTCGACGCCGATGCCTTTGACTGGATGGTGCAGGAACGCGCCTTTCTCGAGCACGCCCAGGTTTTCGGCAATCGCTACGGAACCGCCCGGGCCCCACTGGAAGACCTGCTGCAGGCGGGGCAGGACGTGATCCTGGAGATCGACTGGCAGGGCGCACAGCAGGTACGCGATGCCATGCCGGAAGCGGTGTCCGTCTTCATTCTGCCGCCGTCCCGGGCGGAACTGGAGCGGCGCCTGCGCGGTCGCGGGCAGGATAGTGACGAGGTCATCACCCGCCGCATGCGGGAGGCCGTCAACGAGATATCCCACTACGCCGAGTACGACTACCTGGTGGTCAATAGCGAGTTCCAGCAGGCGCTGGACGAACTCATGGCCATTGTCCGGACCCGGCGGCTGCGTTTCAGTGTCCAGAAGGAGCGACTGCAGCGAATGCTTGCCGATCTGCTTGCCTGACTGCTCGCCCCCCGCTATCTCCCCTCCTTGCTGCACTGATCGGGTGCAAGCCTGCACCGAATGCGGGAATTTTCATGGTGCAGGGCATCACGCAGGGCGGGATTTGGGGTATGCTAGGAGGTTGGACCCGGTAATGACCGTTGTGGAGTGAAGCCTTATGGCACGAGTGACCGTAGAAGACTGTCTGGATCGCGTCGCCAACCGTTTCGAGCTGGTGCTCGTAGCCGCCAAGCGAGCGCGACAGATCGCCAATGGCGCCGACCCGTTCGTTCCGCTGGAGAACGACAAGCCCACGGTGCTGGCGCTGCGCGAGATCGCCGACCACCACGTGGACGCCGGGATCCTGGCGGATGAACTGGCCGACATGCACGCCGCCGTGGAAGAAGCCCAGGTCGGTGGAGAGCGGCTGGAACCCTGACCGAGGTACCGGCTTGTGGCACGCGCGGAAGCGATTTCCAGGGAACAGACACCCGGCGGCGCGGATCCGGGGCACCGGATCGGTGAACTCTGCGCACTGCTGGAAGGCTATCTGGAACCGAAGCAGGTCCAGATCGTGCAGGAGGCCTATCGCTTCGGTGCATCCGCTCATGAGGGGCAGCAGCGCCTGTCCGGTGAACCCTATATAACCCACCCGGTTGCCGTGGCCAAGGTCCTTGCGGAGATGCGCCTGGACTACCAGAGCATTGTTTCCGCCATCCTGCACGACGTCATCGAGGATACACCCAGCTCCAAGGAGCAGATCGCCCAGGATTTCGGTTCGGAAGTGGCGGAGCTGGTGGATGGGGTCTCCAAGCTCACGCAGATCCACTTCGAGAGCAAGGCGGAGGCCCAGGCGGCGAACTTCCGCAAGATGGTCCTCGCGATGGCGAAGGATATCCGCGTCATCCTGATCAAACTGGCAGACCGGCTCCACAACATGCGCACCATTTTCGTGATGCCGCCCCACAAGCGGCGGCGCATTGCCCGGGAGACGCTGGAGATCTACGCCCCGATCGCGAACCGCCTGGGGATCAACCACGTCCGCATCGAACTGGAGGACCTCTCCTTCGCGGCGCTCTACCCCATGCGCTTCCGGGTCATCAAGTCGCAGGTGCGCAAGGCGAGGAAGAACCAGCGCGAGCTCGTCGGCAAGGTCAAGGAGGCGCTGGAGGAGCGCCTGCGCGAGGCCGCGCTTCCCGCGGTGGTGGACGGGCGCGAGAAACACCTCTACAGCATCTACAACAAGATGCGTAACCAGGGCGGCGAGCCCAAGGGATTCCACGCCATTTTCGACGTCTACGGCTTCCGCATCGTTACCGAGGATGTCGATGCGTGCTACCGCGGTCTCGGCGTCATGCACGGGCTCTACAAGCCGGTGCCGGGCTGCTTCAAGGACTACATCGCGATTCCCAAGAGCAACGGCTACCAGTCCCTGCATACCACGCTCTGGGGGCCGCAGGGCGTGCAGATCGAGGTGCAGATACGTACCGGCGAAATGGATCGGGTCGCGGAGATGGGGGTTGCCGCCCACTGGATGTACAAGACCGGCGAAGCCGCGCCGAACACGGCGCAGACCCGGGCCCGGGAGTGGGTGAAGGATCTGCTGGAGATGCAGAAAAACGCCGGTAATCCTATTGAGTTCATCGAGAACGTCAAGATCGACCTGTTTCCCGACGAGGTGTACGTGTTCACGCCCCGGGGGGAGATCATGGAACTGCCGCGGGGCGCCACCCTGGTGGATTTTGCCTATGCGGTGCACTCGGATATCGGCGATACCTGTCTTGCCGCCAAGGTGGACAAGCGGCTGGTACCGCTGCGCACGCAGCTCCAGACCGGACAGACGGTGGACATAATCACCGCGCCCGGTGCCCGCCCGAATCCGGCATGGCTGGATTTCGTCGTTACCGCCAAGGCGCGTTCGGCAATCCGTCATTCCCTGAAGAATCTGCGCAAGGAAGAGGCGGACAACCTTGGTCGGCGACTGCTCGATCAGGCGTTGCAGAGCGTCAATCGCAGCCTGGACAACCTCTCCGACGAAGCTGTCGAGCAGGGCGTCAGCGCGCTGGGGGCGGAGTCCCTGGACGAGCTGCTGGAGAATGTGGGGCTGGGCAAGACCATGCCCTGGCTGGCCGCGCGACACCTGGCGGGACTGGTCGACGAGGGGGGCGGTGCGGAAGCGGGCGAACGGGAACCGCTTACCATCAAGGGAACGGAAGGGGCGGTGGTGACATTCGCCCGCTGCTGCAACCCCATCCCCGGGGACTCCATCGTCGGCTTCGCCAGCGCCGGTCGCGGTGTGGTGGTGCATCTGCAGGACTGCAACAACCTGCATGAGTACCGCAAGCACCCGGAAAAATGGCTGGACGTGCAGTGGGAGAAGGAGATCGACCGAGAGTTCTCGGTGCCGATTCGCGTCGATGTGGTCAACCAGAGGGGCGTGCTGGCCGAAGTGGCGGCCACCATCTCGGAGACGGAAGGCAACATCATGAACGTCTCGGTGGATGAGCGCGAGGGCATGATCGTAACCATCAACCTGGTGATTTCCATCCGCAGCCGCCAGCATCTGGCACGGATCATCCGCAGACTGCGGGTGCTCAACGCCGTACTGAGGATCAACCGCGTAAAAGGATAACTGCCATGCAAGGACGCACTGGCACCCTGGTGAACCGGCTCCTGTGGCCGGCCACCCTGCTGCTGTCCCTGGTCCTCTATGTCGCCGTCGGCATGGACGATGCCGTCGGCCGCTGTGATGGCGGGGCCGAGGTGCCCCTCAGCCGGGTCTCCGGTCTCGGGGGGGAGTCCCTCGACGACGGTGACGAGGTGCTCGTCGGCGGGATCGTCACCGGCGTCTTTCTCGGGGCGGAGCGTCTCGACGGATTCTTCCTGCAGGCGGAGGAGGAGGATGGACCGGCGGCGCTATTCGTCTATGCCCCGCGGCTGGATACGGAGTTCCGGCAATGGGTCCGTCCCGGGGTACGGCTGCAGGTCTCCGGGCGGCGCGGTACCTGGCGCGGGCAGCCACAGCTCCAGAGGGTGGAAGGGGTCCGATTCTGCGGCGAACCCGGCAAGCCGGAAGCCGTGTCCCTTGCGCTCCCCGCCGATGACGAGCGGCTGCGTGCGCTTTCCGGCGTACTGGTCGAGTTCCCCGAAAGCCTGACGGTCACCGGAAACCATACCCTGGGGCGATTCGGTTCGCTGGACCTTGCCGCCGAACGGCTGTACCGACAGCGTTCCGGGATCGATGACGACGGCGTGGCACGCATGGTGCTGGATGACGGCAGCTACCGCAGCAACCCGGATCCGGTTCCCTTTCTTGATGAGCTTGGCGGCACCCGGCGCACGGGCGACCGGGTCGGCAACCTGCGCGGCATCCTCGTGCACCAGTTTGATGACTGGCGCCTGCATCCGGTCGTCGAGCCGGAGTTCGAGGTGGCCAACCCCCGGCCAGCCGAACCGGTGCTGCCGCCCGGGCTGCGGGTTGCCGCGGTCAACGTGGAGAACTACTTCGTTACGCTGGGGGAGCGGGGCGCCGGCAGCCCCCCGGCCCTGGATCGCCAGCGGGCGAAACTGCTGCCGGCACTGGCCGCACTGGACGCGGACCTGCTGGCTCTCGTCGAAGTCGAGAACCGGCCTGCCGCCCTGCAGGACCTGCTGGAGCACCTGAACCGGGTGGTGGATCGTAGGTACGCACGACTTGATGGGAGCGTGTACGCGGGCACCGATGCCATCCGCGTCGCCTGGCTCTATCGACCGGACCGCCTGCAGCCCCTGGGCAGCCCGGCGAGCGACGCCAGGGAAGTGCATCACCGGGCACCGGTTGTCGCAGCGTTCCAGCCCGTGGACGGCGGCGAACCGTTCCTGGCCGCCGTTGTGCATTTCAAGAGCAAGATCCGCTGCCCGGAGCGCGGTGACGTGGACCGGGGCGAGGGCTGCTGGAACCAGCGGCGCATGGAGCAGGCGCGCGCCCTGGTGGGGTTCGTGGATCGTGAGTCACGACGGCGGGGCGTGGAACAGGTCCTGCTGGCCGGTGATTTCAACAGCTACGCCGCCGAACGGCCGATCCGGTTGCTGGAGCGTGCCGGATACCGGAACGTGATCGCGGGAGAGTTGCCGCCGGAACGGCATTACACCTACGTATTCCGTGGCGCCTCCGGCATGCTGGACTATCTTTTCGTCAACGAGGCGCTGTCGGACCGGGTCACAGGGGCCGAGGTCTGGCACATCAATGCCGATGAACCGTCCTTCCTTGGTTACGACGCGCCGGGCGGGGACAGCCCGGCAAGCCGGGGACTGCCCTTCCGGTCATCGGATCATGACCCGGTAATGCTCGGCCTGGAGCCGTGAGCCGCCGGATGGTGGCCCGCTCAGTCCGCCGCCACCCAGATGTTGCACCAGCCGTCCTCGGACACAAGTCTTCCGGGGAAGGCCGCGCAGCCGCCCCAGCCGTCCGCACGGTGGCTGTAGAGGGCGCAGTTGCCGCACGTCTGTCCCTCCTCGTAGGCGGGATCGTCGGCCTCGGCCGCATCGTGCACGTAGGCGACGGCCCGGGCGGCGTCGTCGGCCTCATCCAGTGGTTCCCGGTCGGCCCGCGCCGGCCTACTGTGCACGGTGATCGCGGCGAGTGGCGCCACGGTGGCTGCCAGGGCGAGTGAGCGGAGGAACCGCCGCCTGCTGCTCCGGAATTTCCAGGTCTCGTTCATGTACCACTCCTTCCGCACGGTTGCGGTGCCGTCTCCCGGGTTTCGACACCGAAGCATGATGGTACACGACAGTGCGCCACCAGGGGGTGGTCCCGGGGGCATTGTCGGCGCCCGCGGTCTGCCGCAACATTGCAGGTCGGGAATCTGCTAATTTCGTAGCGCATACAGATCAGGAGGCAAGCATGCAGGGCGAGATCATACACAGCGAACAGGCACCGGCGGCGATCGGTCCGTATTCCCAGGCGGTCCGCGTCGGTGACACCGTGTATCTCTCCGGGCAGATTCCCCTGGACCCCGGGACCATGGAACTCGTGGGCGGTGACGTGCGCACCCAGATCACCCGGGTTATCGACAACCTCGACGCGGTCTGCGCGGCGGCTGGCGGCGGCCTGGGCGATATCGTCAAACTGACCGTGTACCTGACCGATCTCGGCAACTTCGGCCTGGTCAACGAGGTGATGAGCGAGCGCTTTGCCGAGCCGTATCCCGCCCGGGTCGCCATCGGCGTTGCAAGTCTGCCCAAGGGCGCCCAGGTGGAGATGGAGGCGATACTGGTCACGCCAGCTCGATGACCCGTGTCCCGGGCGCTGAAGCGGTCGGGAGAGGAAACCGCCCGGCCGCCGTCACAGGAATGCATCCTTGACCGGTAACGACCCAGAGACGGTCCATCCCCTGTGCCGACCCGTTACCGGCCTGCGCGGCGTCGCAGCGCGCCTTGCGGCCCGCCTGGAACGGCTGGGGGTGCGCACCGTTCAGGATCTGCTGTTTCATCTGCCGCTGCGGTACGAGGACCGGACCCGGCATGTCCCCATCGGTGGCCTGCAGCCGGGCATCGAGGCACTGGTGCGTGGCCGCGTCGATCTGGCGGAGATCGTCCAGGGACGACGCCGGCGCCTGCTGTGCCGGATCAGTGATGGGACCGGTGCCCTGACGCTGGTGTTCTTCCACTTCCACCCGGCGCAGCTCAAGCGGCTGCGCCAGGGGACGTGTGTGGCCTGCTACGGTGAGGCGCGCCGTGGCCTCGATACCCTGGAAATGATCCATCCGGAAATCCAGCTGCAAGGCGGGTCGGCTGGTGAGATTACGGAGGAGGAGACACTGACGCCCGTCTATCCCACCACGGAGGGTGTCAACCAGACGACGCTGCGGCGGTTGCTCGCCCAGGCTCTGACACTGGCCCGGAGCGACCTTCCGGATCCGCTGCAGCCCCACCTGCCAAAGGAATTTTCCCTGCCGGGCCTGCTCGGTGCGTTGACCACACTCCACGCACCCCCCGCCGGCACCGATGTGGAGGCGTTGACCGGCGGCTGGCATCCTGCCGTTCAACGCCTGGCTCTCGAGGAGCTTCTCGCCCACCACCTGTCCCTGCGCAAGCTGCGTGTCGATGCCCGACGACGTACTCGAGCGCCGGTCCTGCGGGGAACCGGCCAGTTGGTGGCGCGCTTCCTGCAGGCTCTGCCGTTCCGCCTGACCACGGCTCAACAGCGGGTGGACCGGCAGATCGCCGCAGACATGGCCAGTGCCGCACCGATGATGCGGCTGGTGCAGGGCGACGTGGGCTCGGGTAAAACCGTGGTGGCGGCACTGGCCACCCTGAGAAGCGTCGAGAGCGGTCTGCAGGCGGCCGTGATGGCGCCGACCGAGTTGCTTGCGGAACAGCATTACCGGAATTTCCGCGACTGGCTTGCGCCCCTCGGCGTGGAGGTGGCCTGGCTCTCCGGCAGGCAGGCTGCCCGCACCCGCAGGATGATGCTCGAGCGCATCGGCGGCGGTGACAGCGGTGTGGTGGTGGGCACCCATGCGCTGTTCCAGGAGCAGGTGGAGTTTCACCGGCTTGGCCTGGTTGTGGTGGACGAACAGCACCGCTTCGGGGTGCACCAACGGCTGGCGTTGCGGGAGAAAGGACAGAGCGAGACCGCCCAGCCCCACCAGCTCATCATGACGGCAACCCCGATACCCCGCACCCTGGCGATGACCGCCTACGCCGATCTCGATGTCTCGGTCATCGATGAGCTGCCCCCGGGGCGCACACCCGTGACCACCGCGGCGGTACCGGACGTCCGCCGTGGCGAGGTGGTGGCGGCGGTGAAGCGGGCATGTGCCGAAGGGCGACAGGCCTACTGGGTATGCACCCTGATCGAGGAGTCCGACGCCCTGCAGGCGCAGGCCGCGGAGGAGACGGCGACCCTGCTCACGGAGACGTTGCCGCAGGTGACCGTGGGCCTGGTCCACGGCCGCATGAAACCGGCGGACAAGGAAGCGGTCATGGACGCCTTCGCCTGCGGCCGGACCCAGTTGCTGGTGGCCACCACGGTCATCGAAGTGGGCGTTGACGTGCCCAACGCCAGCCTGATGATCATCGAGAATCCCGAGCGGCTCGGCCTTGCCCAGCTGCACCAGTTGCGTGGCCGGGTGGGCCGGGGGAGCGCCGCGAGTTCCTGCCTGTTGCTCTACCATCCGCCGCTATCCGAGGCGGCGCGGAAACGCCTTGGGGTGCTGCGGCGGACCAGTGACGGGTTCGAGATCGCACGTCAGGATCTGGAGATTCGTGGCCCCGGCGAACTGCTGGGAACCCGGCAGACCGGAGCCTGGGCGTTCCGGGTCACGGACCTGGCGCGGGACGCGGCGCAGTTGCCCCGGGTACAGGAATTGGCGGACATCCTGCTGCGGGAGGCGCCGCAGGTTGCCGAGGCACTGATACACCGCTGGGTCGGCGAAGCCCGTCGCTACGGGCGTGTATGACCGGACATGGTCGC